>NZ_JBFUFF010000139.1:0-13800 GCF_056403555.1 Rhizobium sp. P2_G2 | reverse complement strand
CGCCGAAATTTACTGATTTTCGCAGGTGGGGCGGGATTTTACCCGGAAAATTGACAACGTTGCTTGATCTGTCAGCCCGTTCACCCGTCAGCATCGCTGGTCGGTGCTCGCTTTAATGCCCCTCAGCCGCCGCGGCTGCCGCCTCAGCTCGCCATGCTTTGCGCTCGGCGCTGCGGCGATAGATCTCGTAGGCGATGGCGATGATCAGCGTCACGGTGATCAGGATCAGCGCCAGCGCGTTGATCGTCGGCGTGATGCCGCTGCGGACTTTGGAGAACACATAGACCGTCAGCGTGTCGTAGGGGCCGCGGGTGAACAGCGTCGTGTTGAAATTCTCGATCGACTGGAAGAAGGCGATGGCAGCGCCCCCGCCGATCGCCGGGTAGAGATGCGGCAAGAGGATGCGGCGCAGCACCGTCGTGTGGCTGGCGCCGAGATCGAGGGCTGCTTCCTCCAGCGCCCGGTCGAAGCTCTGCAGCCGGGCCAGCACCAGGAGCATGACGAAGGCGGCGATATAGGAGACCTGGCCGAGCGTCGACAGGTGCAGGCCGGCAGGCACGTTGAATCTGTTCCAGAACAGCAGCGTCGAAATGCCGATGACGGCGCCCGGCGTCAGGATCGGCGCCACCATGAAGCCGTATAGGATAGAGCGCGCCGTTCCGGTCAGGTTGTTGACCAGCACCGCGGCCGCCGTGCCGATCGGCACGGAGATTGCCACGACTGCCAGCGCCACCAGGATGGTGTTGGCGAAGGCGTTCCACATCCTGGTGTCGTTCCACAGTTCGACAAACCACTCATCGGTGAAGCCGACCCAGGGAAAGACGGAAGGGAAACGGGAATCGTTGAACGCCGCTCCGCCCATGACCACGAGCGGTACGAGCAGGTAAATGATGAAGACCACCGCGTAGAGGCGGAAGAGCCAGTCGGATTTCCGGTGTGTTTTCATGGCCTCCTCACTTGGCGATGTCGGACAGCTTGACGCGGAAGATGCGCATGACCACGGAGACGAACACCGTGCAGACGATCAGCAGCAGGAAGGCATAGGCCGAGCCGGTATTCCAGTCCTGCGACTCGAACATCCATTGCTGAATGATCTCGGTGAACCAGCGTGACGTGGTCGATGCGAGTAGCGTCGGCACCAGGATCGAACCGGCCGACAGCATGAACACCATCACCGCGCCTGAGGCGATGCCGGGCTTGGCATGCGGCAGGATCACCCGCCAATGGGTGCGCCACCATGGCGATCCCAGGTCCTCGGCCGCTTCGATCTGGTTGGTGTCCAGCGATTGAATGGCGTTGTAGACCGGAAACAGCATGAACAGCACATAGGTATAGACCAAGCCAATGATGACGCTCTGAAACCCGGTCATCCAGCGGATCGGTTTGGCGATGATGCCGAGATGGACCAGCATGATGTTGAGCGGCCCCTTGAACGACAGGATGATGAACCAGGCGAAGGACCTGAGGATCTCGCTGACCCAGAGCGGCATGAGCAGCAGCAGGAACAGGATCGGCAGCATCCGCCGCGTCGCCACCTTCGACAGGTAAAAGGCCAGCGGATAGGCAAGCAGGAAGCAGATCACGGTGACGACACTGGAATAGACAATCGTCCAGATGAATACATGGATGTGGATCGGACTCTGGAAGAAGGTCAGGTAGTTGTCGAAGCTATAGAAATCCTTCGGCCCGCCGACATCGGTGACCGGCAGATAGGGGCGGAACGAGGCCTCGAACAGGTAGACATTGGGCAGCACGACGAGGACCAGCAGCCAGAAGCCGGTCAGCAGGCAGAAGACGGCGGTCAGGAAGGCGCCATAGCGGACGAGCAGGTCTTTCATGCCGGGCTCGCTTCCGCGGCAAGCGTATCGTCGGCCAGGATCATGGCATTGTCGGCGTCGAAGATGAAATGCAGCTTGTCGCCGCGCGCGGGAATGGTCGTCTGGCTGTCGTTGCGCGCTTCCACCACCAGCGTCTGGCCGTTGGGGCTGCGCGACTGGATGGAGATGAAATTGCCTTCGAAGGCGATGTCGGTGACCTCGACCGGCACCGAATTGGCGCCGGCCGTCGGCTCTTTCGCCAGCCGCGAATGTTCGGGCCGGAGATAGAAGCGCGACGGCGTCGTCACGCCCACTTTCGGGCCGAGCATGACGTCGAAGGTGCCGAGATCGGTCTGGTATTTCGCCGCATTGCCGGAAATGTCGGTCAATTTGCCGCTGAGGATATTGTTCTCGCCGACGAAGGAGGCGACGAAGCCGTTGGCCGGCTTGTTGTAGATTTCCTGCGGCACCGCCACCTGCTGCAGCTTGCCTTGCGACATCACGCCCACCCGGTCCGACATGGCCAGCGCCTCGCCCTGGTCATGGGTGATGTAGATGAAGGTGACGTTGGTGCGCTTCTGGATGGCGCGCAGTTCGGCGCGCATGTGCTGGCGGAGCTTAAGATCAAGCGCCGAGAGCGGTTCGTCGAGCAGCATCACGTCGGGCTCGACGGCGAGCGCGCGGGCAATCGCCACGCGTTGCTTCTGGCCACCGGAAAGCTGGCTGATCGACTTGTCGGCGGCGTTCGGCAGGTCGACGAGTCTGAGCAGGTCCTCGGCCTTCCTGCGCCGCTCGGCCTTGCCGACGCCGCGCACTTCGAGGCCGAAGGCGATGTTTTCCCAGACGCTCATCAGCGGGAACAGCGCCAGGTTCTGGAAGATCAGCGCCGTCGGTCGCCGGTTCGGCCGCGTATCCTTCATATCCTTGCCGCCGATGCGGATGGCGCCGCCACTCGGATGGGTAAAACCGGAGATCATCCGCAATATCGTCGTCTTGCCGCAGCCCGACGGGCCAAGGAACGAGAAGAATTCGCCGGGCTGGATGTCCACCGAGACATTGTCCACCGCCCTGAATGTGCCGAAGTCCGCACAAACCTTGTCGAGCTCTACTCCTGCACTCATAAGCTATCGTCCATCTGTTGAAATCGGTCGCGCACCGTGCTGCGCCCGCCTTGAAGCGGGTTGCATCTCGCGAACCTGAAAATCCGCCAAGGCACCATCCCGGTGCTTCCCCTTTCGGCCGGATGCTCTTCGGCATCATTCTTAGCCGTATGCCGGAAACGTCCACGCGGGCATTGTCCGCCMGCATGGACACGACCGTTCGCACCTGCCGTCCGGCGAGCGGCTTAATGCCGCATCACCGCCGGCAGCGCGTTCCCATGCGATCAGGCCGCCTTGAACTTGTCGGCATATTCCCCGCGCAGCTTGATGAACCAGGCTTCCTGGGCCGGCCACCACCAGAGATTCTTGACGGCGTCGCCGGGAAGAGCCGAGTTGTAGAAGTCCTTGACTTCCTTGCTGGCGAGGTCGATGGCGCCCTTGGCGACCGGGTTGGCCGAGAAGGCATTCGCCCACATCGACGAGCCCTTGGGGGTGGCGACCCATTTGGCGAATTCGTGCGCCTGGTCGATATTCTTGGCGTTCTTCAAGAGCGCGAAGCCCTGGTTCCAGGCGAAGGCGCCTTCCTTCGGTGCGATATAGCCAAAACCGTCTTTGCCGAGGTTGTAGCCGGTCGAATCCCAGTTCAGGCCGAGCACTGCACCATTGGTACGGTAGGCGGCCTGGGCGTCGTTTTCACCGGTCCAGAACTGCACGATATTGGCCTTCTTCTTGACGGCTTCGGCGAGCGCGATGTCCCAGAGCTGGCGCATTGTCGCTTCGTCCTTGTAGCTGTCGAGCCACGGCTTCGGCAGCTTGCCGAGGGAATCGAGCCACCGGCCGCAAGCCGCAAGTGCGGAATGCGCGCGAACGCAGACCTTGCCATCCATGCCGTCGGCGAAGAGGTCGCCGAGGCTGGCCTTGCCGTAGGAGGTCGGGTCATCGGTCTTCGAATAGATGATCGCCTCGGTGCCCCAGACCGAGAGCACGATCATGCGCTTGCCGTCGACCGTGGCCATGTCGCCCATCTTGCCGTCGGCGAGGCCGGGCAGGTAGTTGTCGAGCGACAGTTTCTTCAAGTCCCAGCCCTGCACCAGGCCGTTGGCTGCCCAGCCGCCGATGCGGTCGACCGTTGGTTCGGTCACGTCGATGGCGGCCGTCTGCATCGACAGCTTGGCCTGGGCGAACATGTCGTCCTGGCTCGGTTGTTCGGTGAAGTTGACCTTGATGCCGGTGTCCTTGAGAAATTCCGGGAATACGTCTTTCGCCAGTGCCGGATAGCCGGCCCAGCCCATGAAATTCAATTCGCCCGAGGAGGCCAGGGCCTGGCGCGAAATCAGCGCCGGTGCGGCCAGAAATCCAATCCCCGCTGCCGTGCTCTTGAGCAGAGTACGGCGACCTACTGTTGCATTCAAAATGCTCATGATTGTCTCCCAGTTGTTATGATGGTACCGCGCGCGCTACCCGTTGCGGCGCGCCAAACCTTCGGACTGAAATGCATCCGCCGGTTCTCTAAAAAAGCCTTTGCGAAAGCGCCTGGGACTGTTCTCCGAGCCCTCAGGGACATGCCGCACGCGCACAATCTTTGGAATAATCTGTTCTGTCAACAGGTCGTTAACGAAGACAATGATGGATTTGTTTTTTGCATGGCTCGGGATTCAGGAATCCGAATTTTGCAATTCTGGCGTGGAGCATTGCGCGCGTTGGACTGCGTCATTTAAGCAGAGCGGAAGGCCGGAACCGGTCCGGGGCGCTTTGGACTTTGAAGAAAGGGCCCCGATTCAGCCGAGGCACCAATGCGTCCGAAATCCGGCGCATCGAGCGCCTTGGTCCTGCAATCCGGCAATGCGGCGTTCGCCTGCCGCTCAAGACAACCGGCCCAACTTGGTGGACGGACTTTTGTCGTTCGCCGACGGTCAGAGTCGGCGGCGCGTTTCAACGATATCCGCTGCGGGCGGATATCAGCTCTCCAGCCAGACCCGCTCCGCGACGCGATGATTGCTCAGCATGAAGTTGGGATTGGCGACAAATCCCGTGGTCGCGCGAGAGGACGCATCCCGCGCCACAGGTCAGTCGCTAGGCATTTGGATCGAGACAGTTGAAAATGGCAAGAACAAGCCCTGCGCCATTGATGACCATCAACGTGGCGCTGACCGGCCAACCCCACAGGTTTGCCGCAATCAGCGCGCCCATCGTGCAGCATAAGGTAACCAGAGGCAGAGCCTTGCTGATGGTGCGAGCGACCATTTCGGGTGTTTCCTTCACAGACATTGTTCTTTCAGAGATCGGCAGGCGGGGCCGAAGCGCGTCGCGATCGCTGGGGATTCGCCCTCGCGCGCTCTGATTTGTGCATGCGCTCATCCCGAAACCGGGGGCCACTTTCGGGAGACATGCTCTATGATTGTTTTCGCTTCGAATGCTTTGGTGGTGCGGGCTCCGGTTGCGGCAGCGTCGCCTCGTGCTCCAGTCTTTCCGCGCGCAATCGTTTGGTTTTTGCGATGCGTTTGGCCATTTCGGTATTGATGATTTGCGTGGCTGCCTTGCTTGTGGCGTCCTTCTGCTCTTCCGCTTTCACGGTTCTGGTTTTAAAGATATTCACTTCGGTCGTTCCAGCCATATGCTTTCCTTTTCATAGAGGGAGGGGGGTACCTTCTCCCGTCTCCTGTCAGACGCTACCTGGGATCGCGTCTCTGCCATAAGTCCATCCAGGCTCCCATTCGCCGTCGCTGCCTTCGATAAACACGCAGGCTTCAAACCCTCTGCTGCCCGACTGAGCCGCCGCTCCGATGGCGGCAGACATCGCCGAGGGCTGCGTGTCGTGATCGAACTCTGCGTCGCCGCATCGAATTTTCCACCGCAAAGCGCCCTTGGACACGTAATATTCGGCGCGGGGCATGACCTATCCTTCCGAGCAGTGATGCAGCGCGGTCCCGTGCATCACCTGTTTCCCATGATCCACTGTTCGTCGCACGCGGCGACAAAATACGCCCGTGCCAATTCGATGTCGCCTTTTCGCTGAAGGGCGGCGCGGCAGTTCTCGACTGCGAGCTTGTGCATCCGGCCCGATTGATGTTCGGCGTTTTGCTGGAGGAAGCGAAGTGCCGCGGCGGGGCCTGGTATCAGCGCACGACCATCCTTGCCGGAGCGCACCCAGACAGGCAATTGCCATTCAATGGCGAAGCCGATTTTTGTGACAGAGTTCACGGCGTGTCCTTTTCGGTACCGCCGAGAGAAAGCTCTGCGACTGTTACCGATAGCACGGGATGGGGTCCGCTGTCGCTTACTAAATGCCGTGTGGCAACAAGTCTCGCTGCCTGCTGTACCTCCGCGAGCCGTGCGGCCCGCTGAAAAAACAAAAGGCCGGGCAAGCCCGACCTTCATAGCGATTCATCCTCGGCTGCCAGTACATCCGTGGTCAGCCTGGACGAATAACAATCACATGGCTCTGAGGTTGTCGGCGGACGGCTTGCCCGACCGATTATCCTTGACGATGTCAAATTGCACCTTCTGGCCTTCGACCAGGCTGCGGATACCGGCGCGTTCAACGGCCGACACGTGGACAAACACATCCGTCGCGCCATCGTCGGGCTGGATGAAACCGAAGCCCTTGGTGCTGTTAAACCACTTTACTGTTCCAACATTCATAGTGATTTCCTTTCAATAGCTGAAGTTGCCGCGACAAGGATTTGCCGCTGCGTCGAGTCATGAGAGGAAATCTGGAGAGCTGGGCTCGAACAAACGTCGCAAGCAAAAGTCGATGCACATATGTAACCACTATCTTTGGCCGAAACAAGGCCGAAGGGAAATAAACTAAGCCGGTTCCAGAAAGTGTCCTACGGTTTTCCGACAAAGACCGGCGACAAAACAAGGGACTCCAAGCGGATGAATCACTGGCTTGCCAACGAAAGTCTGCTTAGTGGCGCGTGCCGAGCATCAGGCGCGCAAGTGCTTTGCCTGCCTCCTCTGCTGATGGTTCCGCCAGTGTTCCGATCAACTCCATCAGCGCGGTATGTTGCGGCGAGCCAATGTCGATTTTGAGAAAATCGCTGATCTCGTGGCGTGTTTCCGTTCCTCCGGAAGCACGATTGGCCAGATGCAGCACATAGGGGGATCCCGCATCCTCATCGCGCAGCAATTGCCATCGATCGCCGTTGGAGCTGAGGCAGAATTCGTTGTCGCGAGTGATCATCTCAGCTATTCCCCATCTGGTAGGCCATTCCCGTAAGGCGTGCAAAAGAGCGTCGGTCATAGGCAGCGGTAATATGTATGTGGGCCCCGGTGGAATGTTCGAGCTGGATACGAACCTCGTTGCGGACGGCATGAACGCCTCTGACACACGCGGCAATCCCGGTTGCGCGTGCGATCTCGGCATAGGTCGAAACCCAGCCCTGAAGCGTGACGTCGGAGCCTTTGGCCATGACCAGGATGTGTGCGCTATCCAGCTCGCCTGCCTGCGCGAGTGCTTTTTTGACGGCAAAGACGATGTCCCCGGTCTCGTCCGCTGCAAGCGGCTCCTCGAAGGCAAGCCGTGGGCTATATCTATACGTCATGGTCGGGCTTTCGTTTGCTTGGAATTTCAATCCGCCGGGCGGACGGTGCCGTTCATGCTTACGCCCGACGGAACGATGTCGAGCGTGTCGAAATCGGTCAACAAATATACCGTTTGAAACGATCGGAAGACATGTCGTCCTCCTTGACTTGGAGCTAGGGCACTCTGACCGCCCTCGACGGCAGCGCCCGTGATGTCGGCTACCGATGTGCTGAGCATGCGCCTATGCCGGGGGGATGGCAACCGTTAATATCCCCGATACGGGCTGAAGGAACGGTCGTGGCCACAAGGAGTTGATGCTGGAACCGCGTGAAGGACGTTGCCGTTGAAGATACAAGCCGGATTTACCTTGGGCTTCGAATGCCAGCAGCCGACGCCCATGCTTTTGGTGCTCGACATTCACCCCAGCCGCCGGGTCGATCTCCTCACGGACCATGTCCTGAGTTTCAGCCGACCGATCGAAGCCTGGAACTATATCGATAGCTTCGGCAATTCGTGTACCCGCATCGTCGCGCCGCCTGGCAAGACGACAATCTCTACCGACTTCGTCGTCTACGACACAGGCTTGCCGGACGTCGTCCCTGACGATGCCGTCCAGCACGATATCAAGGACTTGCCCGACGAGGTGCTGCAGTTCCTGCTTGGCAGCCGCTATTGCGACACCGACAGGCTGGCGGACTTCGCCTGGAAGCGCTTTTCGACGACGCCGCTTGGGTGGACGCGGGTCCAGGCCATCTCGGACTTCGTGCACGACCACATCGCATTCGACTATCAGAAGGCCGATCCGCTCAGGACCGCTCACGGGGGATATGTCGATCGGACCGGGGTCTGTCGGGATTTCGCCCATCTGGCGATCACGCTTTGCCGCTGCATGAACATTCCGGCGCGGTATTGCACCGGCTATCTCGGCGATATCGGCGTTCCGCCGGTGCCCGATCCGATGGATTTCAGTGCTTGGTTCGAAGTCTATCTCGGCGGTCATTGGCATACCGTGGATGCACGGCACAATGTGCCCCGCATCGGCCGGATCTTGATGGCAACTGGCCGAGACGCCACTGACGTCGCCATGACCACCAGCTTCGGCCCGACGACGCTGATCCAGTTTCAGGTTACGACGGAAGAGGTGGGCGAAACGCCGCTCTGTCAGTAGTCGCGGGGCGGCACATAGAGGCAGATCGTCCGGCCATCGTCCCGTCCGTCGACAGTGCACCAATGATACATGCCGTCCGGACTGTTCTTGATGCGGGCATCGCGGTAAGGAACCGTCTCGTTGTCGATGGTGATGACGTAGCCGTCCGGCCCCTCCTTCACCCAGGAGGATGAGATCGGCCGGCAATCGCGGTTCTGGCAGCATTGCAGGTCATATTGCCAGCCGGCCGGAGCATCATGCGCCATGCACGGAACCGCATATGCCAGTGTGAAGACAAGCAATGCACTTCTCGCCGACGTCACCATTTCGATCTCCATCGCGCTGCCGTCGCGCTCCAAACTGGAAGGTAGGTGGTTTGTTCCCGCCATGCGCGATAGCTGGATGGTCCGCTTCCGTCGGGGACGGGAGCAAAAATGAATCTGGAGTCGCAATGGCTTGTTCTTTTTCGGGAGAAAGCAGGGAACAAGTTGATAAAGCGATCATTAATCTACCAGGGCTGGGAGGTTTCCGTCCGTCCGGCTCGTCCGTTTCTCTCGGTCCATGCCAGGCAGGTCGCGATGCAGCATCTCTCCCGCACAGACAGGCTGAATTCGGAAATCGTCGAGCTCATTCCGGCGTTGCGCGCATTTTCGCGGCGATTTCATCGCAACATCAATGATGCAGACGACCTGGTACAGGAAACATTGGTCAAGGCGCTCGGCAACATCGGGCGTTTCGAAGAGGGCACGAAGCTCAAGTCCTGGCTTTTCACCATCATGCGCAACACGTTCTGTTCGCGCTTCGCCGTCGCCAGGCGGGAGGCTCCGGGTATCGCCGAATGTGTGGCGGACAACCGCATCACCGAGGCGTCGCAGGAATGGACCATCCTCATCCAGGATGTCGGCCGCGCCTATGACGAATTGCCCTCATACTATCGAGATGTGCTGGACGCCGTGGCGATCAACGGCCAGAGCTATGAGGACGCGGCGACGCGCTTTCACTGCGCCGTCGGGACGGTGAAAAGCCGGCTCAATCGAGCGCGCCGGCACCTCGTCGAGCAGTTCGGCGATTTGAACCAATGATCAGCTGATCGACGCGACGGAGCCAATTGCGGCGTTGCGAGATGGCGGCCGCCAGGCGCCGACCGCATTGCAAAACCGGTGCTGCCATCGGAAGAGATGGTTCAATCGAAATGTTCGGCGCCAAAGAGAGCCTGCGCCATGGATTGCAGCTCTTCCCTATTGGCGCAGAGGCGAAAGGGGCGAAAATCCTTGTCGCCCCTGTTTTTTTCCAGATTGGTCGCGAACACGTAGGGGATGTCGAGTTCGTCCAGATGTTCCGCCCAGGCGAAGGTGTCCGGGGCGCTCAAGCTGATATCGATGATTGCGGCATCGAACAGGTTCAACGGTCGGGGAGACGAAGCGTCCCCGTCAGTTCGCTCGATCCGAGCTCCCAGCCCCGACAGCATCTCATTGGTCTCATCGTCGAGGAAAAAGCCGTTTTCCACGATCAATAAGCGGCAGCAATCGAAATCCTTGAGAATGCTCAGTGCTCTGCTTTCGATTTTGATTGTCAGCATAACGTCTCTTTCCGCTTTGTCGATCGTTCGACATCAGCCTGCATGTCATGGGGATGTGAAAGGCTACGCGCATGGCGGCACTTCATTGCTCCTGTGCCGTACTGCGCCATTCGGCGGAGCTGTTACTCGTCGGGACTCTCGGGAACGCACTTGCTCGACGCTGCGGATTCGCTTGCGCGTGATAAATCCACCTCCGATGCGCCGGCTCCCTCCGAACGGGAGAGATGGGCCGGTGTTCCCTGTAAAAGTTGTTTTTGTGCATCCTTTTTTGCGCAGGGCAATCGCATACGCCACATGTGGCAGCCCTGCCTTGAGGGGAGATGTCAGGCAGGAGAGGAGGGCGCGCCATAGACGATTGCTCCGGAGGGGCTTAGCGCCCTATGCGGCTACCCAGGTGGGAGCCGAAGAACATACTCGACTTCAGCACAATTTGCGTCAATCCTTGGTCATGCTCCCTCATCCCCATTGAAGCATGCTGGCGCTGTGACCCGAAAATTTGCGATCCTGATCTTTCCCGGTTTTCCGATGATGGCGTTCAGCGCGGTGATCGAGCCGTTGCGCGCCGCCAACAAACTGGCCGGCGAAGCGCTGTATCAATGGACGATCGTCGGCAGCGAGGAGGGCGTCATCCGGGCCTCGAACGGCATTGCCGTGACGCCGGATTTTACCGCGCAGCATGCGCCGCTCGCCGATTACATCGTCGTCTGTTCCGGCGGCGATGCCGACCGGCTGCAGGCCGTGGCGCCGCTCAACTGGATTCGCAAGAACCTGCGCGCTGGCGGCAATATCGGCAGCGTTGCAGATGGCGCCTTCTATCTCGGCCGGGCCGGCCTGCTCGACGGTTATGCCTGCACGCTGCATTGGCAGAGCCAGCCGGCATTTGCCGAGGCTTTCCCAGACCTCAGGCTGGAACGGACGATCTATGTCATCGACCGGACGCGCTTCACCTCGGCCGGCGGCGTCGGCGCCTTCGACATGATGCTCGACCTGATCGGCCGACAGCATGGCGAGGCCATGGCACGCGACGTCGCCGAATGGTTCGTGCATGACCGCATCCGCGCCTCGACCGATCGCGAGCGGCTGCAACTCAGGCTCCGTACCRGCATCCGCGACGATCTCGTGCTCGATGCGGTGGCGCAGCTCGAGGCCGACCAGGAAGGCTCGGTGCCGATCGCCGCCGTCGCCCGCCGCCTGGGCGTCACCATCGAGCGGCTGGAGCGGGCGTTCAAGGCGGAGGTCGGGCTGCTGCCTGCGGAATATTACAAGCGGCTGAAGCTGCAACGTGCACGAGACCTGCTCGAACACTCGGCGATGTCGGTGCGCGAGATCGGGCTGGCGAGCGGCTATACCAGCTTCTCCGCCTTCGTGCGCGCCTTCCGCACCATCTATGGCAAGACACCTAGGCAGATGCGCAAAGTTGTCGATCCCCGAGGATCGGCACAATAATTACGGTTTGCTGCACAATTGCTGGCGACGGCCGATCTATAGTCGACGAAACGAAACAGCATGCGGGGTGAGCAAAATGTCGATCGTGGTGTTCGATCCGGACCGGGTGGATGATGTCGATTTCAAGGACCGGATGCGCCATCCGATGGCCGAGGATCCGTCCAACGGCATGTGGCTCTCCGACACCGAACCGTCGGCGGTCGACGCGCCAAGACTCAGGCAGGAGCGGCTGGCAAAGCTGCGCGCCTGGCTGAAGGCCTCCGACTATGGCGGCGTCATCCTGTTCGACCCCTATAACCAGCGCTATGCCACCGGCACGCGCAACATGTTCGGCTATTTCCTCAGGAATTCGACGCGCTATATCTTCATTCCGGCCGAGGGGCCGATCACGCTGTTCGACTATCCGCAGAGCTATCATGTCAGCACAGCGCTGGAGACGATCGACGAGGCACGGCCGTCAAAGCTCGTCTGGTCGTCGGTCTCCGGCAAGGACGAGGCGACGGCCGATCCCTTCGCGCTCGAAATCGCCGACCTGATGAAGAAACATGCGCCGGGCTCAAAGAAGATCGGCATGGACCGCTGCACGCATCTCCAGGCGCTGGCGCTGGAGGCACAGGGCTTGCAGGTCAAGGATTGCCAGGGCGAAATCCTTGCCGTGCGCGCGGTCAAGACTCCTCAGGAGATCAAGTGCCTGCAAATCTCCATGGCCGGCGCCGAGGCCGCCGTTTCTGCTGTGCGCGAGGCGATCAAGCCGGGCGTCAGCGAGAATGAGCTCTTCGCCATCATGTATCAGGAAGTCATCCGTCAGGGCGGCGAGTTCATCGAGACGCGGCTCTTGACCACCGGCCAGCGCACCAATCCGTGGTTCAACGAGGCGAGCGGCAGGCGCGTGCGGCCGGGCGAACTGGTGGCGCTCGATACTGACACGATCGGCTGCTACGGCTATTATTCCGATTTTTCCCGCACCTTCCGTTGTGGTCCAGGAAAACCTTCGGACTACCAGAAAATGCTCTACCGCATGTCCTATGACCAGGTGCAGCACAATATCGACCTGATAAAGCCGGGCGTGACCTTCCGCGAGATCGCCGATCGCGCCTGGAAGATCCCGGAGCGCTTCGTCGACCAGCGCTACACCTCCGTGATGCACGGCGTCGGCATGCATGGCGAGACGCCGTTCATTGCGCATGCGATCGATTTCGAGACTTATGGCCGCGAGGGCCATCTCGTGCCGGGCATGGTGGTCAGCGTCGAGAGCTATATCGGCGAGAAGGGCGGCCGCGAGGGCGTCAAGCTGGAAGAGGAAGTGCTGGTCACCGAGACCGGCGGCGCGCTGATCTCGCGCTTTCCCTTCGAGGATGAATTTCTGGGGAATGGCTGATGAAGGCCGAGCTGAGCTTCGATCTGGCAAAGACCGCGCTGCTGATCGTCGACTTGCAGGAAGACCAGCGCGCCGATCCGCTCTGCATCGCCGAAAATCTCGACAAAGTGCTGGCCAATACGGCGAAGCTGCTGAAACCCGCCCGCGCGCATGGTGTGAAAGTGTTCCACGCGGCTTTCGTGCGCGATTTCACCATCCGGCCGCCACGCCCGTTCGAGCCGCTGGCCGATGACGGCGGACCGGCCTTCAGCCGCCGGGAAAGCCCGCTGGTGGCGATCTGTCATGAAGTCGCGCCCGATGGCGACGAAGTGGTGATCCACAAGAACGATGCCAGCGCCTTCGACGAAGGCTCGCTCGAGGGCCGGCTGAAGGCGCTCGGCGTGGAATGGCTGGTCGTGGTCGGCGTCTGGACCGAAGCCTGCATCGCCGCCTCGGTCCGCGACGCCATGGCCGGCGGTTTTCGCGTGCTGCTGGTCAAGGATGCCTGCACCAGCGGCACTTTGGCAATGCACCAGACCGGCGTGCTCAACATCGCCAACCGGCTTTATGGCGGAGCGGTTGCCGATACGGAGCGGACGATCACGCTTTTCCGCGGCAGCACGGCGGAGGTCTGGTGGAACGATATGCCGGTGCCGTTTCGTTTCACGCTCGCCGATGCCGAGGCGATTTATAATAGTCTTTGAGATTTCTTTGCTTTTCCTGGCGAAAGCAAGGCAATTGTAGATGGCATGAGGCCCCTCTCCACAAGGAAGGCAATCGCTCGTGGCACCCCCCCTCTGTCCTGCCGGACATCTCCCCCACAAGG
>NZ_JBFUFF010000138.1:0-13823 GCF_056403555.1 Rhizobium sp. P2_G2 | reverse complement strand
GTCCATGAACCCGCCAAGACGCTTGATGCCTTACGAAGACCGCTTGCTTGATTGCGAGGAGGCGCTCGAAGATGACTTCTTGTCTTGGTGGACAAGGCCTGCGACCACGGCTGGAACGCGGCTGAAATCGCAGTCGCCATTACCAGTCTGGCCGACAACCTCATCCTGAAGCTGGCCGCCGAAGATGAAACGTCGATGCAGATCCTTGCTGCGAAACTCAAGCGGCCTTACGGACGCTCTCCAGCCGGACAAGCTCGTCGTCTGGCAATGGTCTCTGAAGGTGCTTCACGTCACTCCAGGGTTTCGTCAGCCAGAGGTCAATCTCAAGGTCGTTCCGTAGGATATGCGTCCAGCACGATTACCGGACAAGATCGCCCCGGAAATACCTTGGATCCGAGAACGCGGATTATCCGAGAAAGAACTGGTCAAGTGTGGTCTTATGGAATTGTGGGCATCCGGCAAATGCCGCCGTGACCCCGGACTTCGTCATGAGCGGTACAGGGGCCTCACTTCACCGCTTTACCTGGCTTGACGACAGCCTGATCGGATCGCTGCCAAAAGAATGGAATTGGCTCCCGGACGAGTTCGGGGAAAATCCGGACGCGAGCCTGCTTCATTGGACCCTGGGCACTCCATGTTTTCACGAATATGCAAATGCAAACATGGCTGCCGAGTGGCATCGAGAGAAATTGCGTACCCCTACGGGCAAGGCCGCCTTGAGAAGTGTGCGGAAACGTAGCTGACTGTGGGTATGGACATCATTACGCACCGTCATCACGAAAACCGGCTTGAGATTGTCGACACTGGTCGGCGTCGCCGTTTCAGCAAAGAGGCAAAGCTGCGGATTGTCGCGGAGAGCCTTTTGGAGCCGGGATTGTGTACGTCGACGGCGCGGCGGCATGGGATTTCCCGTTCGCAGCTCTATGAATGGCGCAGGCTCGCCCGTGCGGGCGAGTTGGGTGACATGGAAACGATCGACGCAGTTGAGGGATTTATCCCGGCGGTTATCACGACGGAGCCGTTGGCGGGCAAGGCAAGCTCATCATCAAACGAAGGTCGCATCGAGGTTGTTGCGTCGAATGGCAGGCGGGTGATTGTGGATCGCGACGTTGATGTCGATGCGCTGCTTCGGATCATGCGCGGGGTGGAAACGCTGCGATGATCTCGCTTCCATCCGGTCAAAATGTGCGGGTGTGGATTGCGACGGGTCATACCGACATGCGATGTGGGTTTCCATCGCTTGCGCTGCGGGTGCAGGAGATATTGAAACTGAACCCGCTGGATGGAAACCTTTTCGTTTTTCGAGGGCGCAGCGGATCGCTTATAAAAGTGATTTGGAGTGACGGCCAGGGCAGTTGCCTGTTCACGAAAAAATTGGACCGCGGCCGGTTCGTCTGGCCTTCCGCCGAAGGTGGCGCGGTGGCGATATCGCCTGCACAGCTATCTTATTTGCTGTCTGGGATCGACTGGCGAAACCCGCAGGAAACCTGGCGTCCGACGAAGGTCGGATAGTATTATTGCATTGAAAATATTGAGTGAATCTGATCGAATGGCTTGATGACTACAAAGCCTGCCGAACTTCCCGAAGACCTTGCGAACGCCTATCTGGCGCTGCTTTCGGAGCGCGATAGCGTCGTCGCCGAGCGCGACATTGCGGTGGCGCAAGCCGCCAATGCACAGGCCATGCTGTCGGACAGCGAGGCCCTGATCGCCAGTCTGGAACTGGCGATCGAAAAGCTCAAGCGCGAACTGCGCGGCCAACGTTCCGAGCGCACGGCGCGCCTGATCGACCAGATGGAATTGCAGTTCGAAGAGCTGGTAATGGCGGCGACGGAGGATGAGGTTGCTGCTCAGGCGGCGGCCGCCAGGGCATCGAGCGTGCGCTTGTTTGCGCGCAAACGGCCGGTGCGAAAGCCCTGGCCGGAGGATATCGAGCGCGAGCGCGTGATCATCGATCCCCCGGCTACCTGTGCATGCTGCGGTGGATCGCGCCTGTCGAAACTGGGCGAGGACGTCACCGAGACGCTGGAGGAAATTCCGCGCCGGTTCAAAGTGATCGAGACGGTGCGGGAAAAGTTCACCTGCCGTGACTGCGAGGCGATCAGCCAGCCGCCTGCACCCTACTATGCCACGCCGCGCGGCTTCATCGGCCCTCATCTTTTGGCGACGATCCTGTTCGACAAGTTCGGCATGCACAGTCCGCTCAACCGCCAAAGCACAAGGTTCAAATGCGAGGGCATCGAGCTTTCGACCTCGACGCTGGCCGACCAGGTCGGGTTTGGGACTGCCGCCCTCATGCCAGTCTTTCATCTGATCGAGGCGCATGTCTTTGCGGCCGAGCGGCTTTTTGGCGACGACACCACCATTCCCATCCAGGCCAAAGACAAATGCACCACCGGGCGAATATGGACCTACGTGCGCGATGACCGGCCCTTTGGGGGAGCGCCGCCGCCGGCAGCAATATATTATGCGTCGAGCAACCGGCGCGGCGAGCATCCGCAGCAGCACCTGGCCGGGTATGGCGGCATTCTGCAGAGCGATTGCTACAATGGTTTCGAGCCGCTCAGTGTTGCTGAGAAGAAAGCGGTGCCGATCACCTTTGCCTTTTGCCATGCGCATGCACGGCGCAAATTCTTTGAACTGGCCGATATCCAGAAAAATGCCCGCGATCACAAACGCAAAGGCAAGCCGATCTCACCGATCGCCCTGGAGGCTGTCCAACGCTACGACGCGCTGTTTGAGATCGAGAGGCAGATCAATGGATTGAGCGCCGAAGAACGCCGGGCCGCGCGGCAGGAAAACAGCAAGCCGTTGTTCGACGACATGCACGAATGGCTCAAACGCGAACGCGCCACGCTCAGCAGAGCCTCCGAGGTGGTCGAGCCGATCGATTACATGCTCAAACGCTGGGATGGCTTTGCCGGCTTTCTGGACGATGGCCGGATTTGTCTCACCAACAATGCCGCCGAGCGAGCGCTCAGAGGTATCGCATTGGGAAGGCGAAATTGGACCTTCGCCGGTTCCCAGCGCGGGGCCGATCGTGCCGCCGTTATGCTCACCGTCATCACGACCTGCCGCCTCAACGACATCGACCCGAAAGCCTGGCTCGCCGACGTGCTGGCCCGCATCGCCGATCTCCCCGTCTCCCGCCTGCACGAATTGCTGCCTTGGCAATGGAAAAGCCTACGACAGGCCGAGAACCCGGCTTCTCGGTTCGCCGCCTGAGCGACAGCCTCACCATACATCAGCCCGAGCACCTGCGCGCGATCCAATTCCGCGGCCTTGCCCGTATGGATACCATCATCCCAGCGACGACGCCGTTCCTGACCAAGAATTTCCACCCGCACCGCATAACCTCGCATAAGACACGTCGCTAACGACGTCGTTAAACACGTGTCTTACCCCAGCGCGGCGAACTCGGGCAGGCGGCATCAATCGGACGGTTACTGTGGCTCAGCATGATCCACGCCCCCGTCATTGCCATTGCTAAGGGACGGATATGCAAAAGTTCTCGTACAGTTGAGCCCCCAATCAAATGGATCACTGTTAGGTGGGCGGCCATCAGTTACTTCGATGTGAATCACATGGTCTGACTGTGAACTGATGGTAAAATCACCTACTGCCTGATAGCCTCTGACAGACGGCAAAACGGCATAAACACCAGTATTATCATATATCTTGAGATCACATTGAAAGTTGAAATCGGTAAAAATCCAATGGTAGCGGTCCCCTCTGTTGCCGTAATACGCGTTGGATAAATCGTCTTTTCCGGTAATAGTGAATGCCAGGTCCGTTAAATTGGGGAGAGGCTGTCCATTAATCTGGACGGTCGTGTAAGGATTTCCTCCTTGGAGCAAAATCTTTCCAGGTCCATTGTTATAGGTGCCTAAATAATCAGAGTAAAAACGATTCGGTTGTTTAGAATTCGGGCTATAAAAAAGATAATCCGAGATTTGAAATCTTGCGTACTCTATTTGCGCAGAATCGCCTGCATCAACGTTTGTATGCACAGTAATGGTTGCAGAAGTTTGACCAGCGGGTATTTTCACCCACAAACGGTCGTCCGTAATTGTGGTGACATGCTTTCTGTCTGCGTCATTGTGCATACCCTTAAGGCTTCTGATGCTACTGGCATCTGAGTAATCAAACCAGAAGTCATCTGTCTCCCCATAAGTGGCATTCGCCTGATTATCGATGTTGACTTGCTTGACCAAGACCCAGCAGTCTTTCGAGACGCCCGTGTCATCCCCATTCAAATGAACAGTTAGTTTAAAATCATCTCCCTCTTTCACGGAGATTGGCGAAGCATCCAGCGCTAAATGTAGGTTCGCGTCAAATCCTTCGACCTTTATTGCAAGATTGGCATCACCTATTTCCTTGTGAACGCTCTTTAGGAACTTAGACGTTGTTACCAGGCAGCCGAACGAACTCCAGCTGGGATGTGTGGAATTCCAAATATGCATTTCAATATTCTCACGGTATGGAAAGCTTCCATGCAACTCCCAAACCGGCGTCTTGTCTTTATCATATTTCCAATGATTTTTTGTCATTAACGACGATGTATAATTACCCGCGCTCCAAGGTATGGCGTCATCCCAGCCGCCCTTAGAAGTCACTACCGCCTCATATTTCTTTTGCTTATTGTCCCATTTTTGCAACTGAAATATTGCGAGCCCATCGTCAAGTCTATACACGTCTAATAAATAAGAATCGTTCTTAGACATCTTTTAACCCGCCCCTCCGGCCCCCGGAATTTATTCTGTCAGCTAGAATTATTTCGATTCACGCAGTTCTTGTTCCCGCTCGTAAGTATCACTCATTTCCCGACCCTACGCCTGAGCCGCCGCGGCACACTCGCATATGGTGCGAAGGAGTCAAGACGCAAGCATTCGCCGCCTTTTGCGACCGACCGGACAATCGTTCGGGATTTCGCTTGACGGATTCCGCGCGTTCAAAGATGATTCGATCATGGCGAGGAAATTAGTGCGTGAAGCTTGGAGATCATCCATCTCCCGGCAACATATTCGCACGCCTATTCGATGGAGGAATTTATGGGAGTAGGATTTCGCCACTATTTGTTCGTCGATGACGCTGAGCCAGTGCGCCTCTCGGAGAGAGTTGTTGTGGGCCTGGTCCACGGAAGGGACGCGTTGCCTCAATTTGCAGGAACCAGCCAGAAAATCTTGATGGTGGTACTTGATGTTGATGGGCAAAAGGTCAACGAGCTTGTGCGCGCCGAAGGCTCTGTCTGGCTATTCGACGAGGGGGGTGACATCACCAAGGGCAGCCGGGAGTCGTTCAGTCTTGTTCTCGATCAGATGACGATAGGCAGCCAGAAGACCGATAACGTCATTTCAATTCAACCGGAGATCAGCAAGAAAAAGCTTCAGGAAAAATTCCGATGGGAGCCGAGCAATGCCGAGATTGACCGCATCACACGAGATTTATGGCCGACAACGCGCGCCGATAGCATCAAGTTCGTGCAGGGCGTTTCCAAGCGCCAGAAGACTCTGACATGGGACGCGCGACAGTTTATCGAGGAATTCGACAAATCGATTTCAATGGTGAATTACAAGCTTTCCAACCTCAAAATTCCGGCCCTCAAAAGCCTTGTCGACGAGACAGGCCGGCGCGCAAAAGAAGACCCCGATTACAAGCAGCTCTATCGCGCGGTTCGCGAGATGGCGGAGAATCGGTTGACGATCGAACAACAGCGCCAGCGCAACAAAGGCACATGGTATGCGGCTGTCGACGTGATGCGGTTCAAGGAAAACATTTACGAGACGATCCTGCGATTTCACGAGCGCTGTAAAAGCCGAGATGCCGCTGAGAAGGCTGCTCAGCGCTTACTTGCCGAGCACGCAAATCAATTTCGTGCCGACGTAACCATTGAAGCTCATCTGTACACGGAACGCGAATGGGAATGGGAAGACCAATTCGGCCCGGCGTCGCAGTCTGCCTGAGGGATCGGCGGGCGGGGGGTAGCGATGGTGATGGGATCAGAGAATGAAGTCGTGAGAAGTTAGATCAATGTGATGATCAAGCCGTATCACGAAGTCGTTGCCTTTGAAGCCGTTGGTATCGCCGAATACGTACGTTTTATCTCCGCGCCATTCAAAGCGCAGTTCCCCGCCGCCAGTGCTCTGGTTTGAGAATTGGTCCTGTCCGATCCATTTGAATGCTTCATTTTTCAGCGTGAAGCTGTTGGCGTCAATAGCCCGCAAATCTATCTTGTCGCCCCTGGAAAAGTCGACAATCGTATCCATGCCGAAGTTTGGCTCGGACTCATTCGCGCTCTTGAATACGAATGTATCGTTGCCATGCCCACCCGTAAGATGATCGCCGCCGAAGCCACCGTATAATCGGTCTTTGCCGTCGCCGCCATCCAGGGTGTCGTTACCATCTCCGCCGGACAAGATGTCGGCGCCGCCGTATGTGCTCCAACGGTCATTGGACATGCCTCCAGAGAAAGTGTCGTGGCCGGACAGATGCTTTTCGATGAGCTTGAAATCGTCATGGGTGTTGACCGTCATCACGACGCTTTTGAGGGCCTGAGCCGAAAGGGAAAATCCATCGACCGAAAAGTAACGGAAATTTCCATCATAGTCCGCCCAGCCGGTAATCGTTCCGCTCACGAGCTTGCCGTTCGAATCGAACCTGAAGTCATGTCCCCGAAAATCAGTCGTCTGTCCATGCCCATAATCGAGTATTATCCGGCTGGAATCTTCCGCGGTGATTGTTCCACGAGCGAAGCCACCGAAGTCCGAATTCTGGATATCAATGGGGTAGCGGCCCCTAACTTCAATGTTGACCATGTCGCCCTCCCAGCCACATGGGAGTTATCGAAGCACAGTTGCAATCGGAAATCGAGTCTCGTAGGAACTCGCGAATAGAAATCGACCATCCACCCCGGTCAACCGCACGGAGATCAAAGCTCCAATTCTAGCCGCCGGTAACCCCGGGACCGGCTGTACTCTTCCCGGTTTCAATCTGTTCACCATGGGGCGACCGTAACCGGACCCCCGGGCCGCCGGGTGTAATGTCTCCATCGGCTTGGAAGATGACGCCATTTTCCTCGAGCACCCTGATTAGTGATGAGATGCTCTGATAGTTGCCTGTCAGCGGTCCAGAACCGCCCTCGTAGCGCTTCAGAGTTTGCACAGGAACCTCAGCCGCGTCGGCTAAAGCCCGCTGTTCCATCTTCACCAGTGCTCGCGCGGCTCTCAATTGTTCGGCTGTAACGGCCATTAATGGTACCTGCGTATCTTTTTCAATCCGTGCGTATTGAACTTGCGTTCTAGACGTGCTACCTAAGTATCATCCTTGGTACGATGGAGCAAGAAAATGTTCAACAAATCCGAAATCATGAACCAGGCATGGGCGATCTATCGGCGCATTCATGCCACCTATGCGGACTGGCAATTCGAACGCGGCATCCATGACGGCTCGTTCTCCGGCGCCCTCAAGCAGGCCTGGCGCTCGGTTAAGCGTGCGGCAGCCGAAGCCGCTCTCAAGGTGCTGGAAGCCTTGATCCCGGAAGCCCGGGCCATCCGCGCTGAGATCGATGCTCTGAAATACAAGGGCTTCGCTCACAACATCCACCGCGAGTTGGTCGCATTGGAAGAAGAGCTTGCGGCGATTCTCTTCAAGGCTGCGCCGGCCCTCTTCGCGGGGAGGGCATGACGATGGGAAGGATGCAGGAGCAAAATACAGCTGCGAACATCATCCGATTTCCCGCTTCTGCCATCGTGCGAAGCGCAAACAAAGCGAAGTCCCCCCGCGGAAAGGAGTTGAGCGCCGACCACCCGTTGAATGCCCTGCCATTCTTGCGTCTCAGATCGAGCAAAGAGGGTGGCGGCATCCACTATTGGGATGTCCAGTCATCCGGCTCTTACGGCGCCGATTGCGAACTAGGGCGGCAGCTTGGCAAACTATATCTCCAGCATGTCGGCGAATTTCCTACCAATGGCAATCAATGCCTTTTGGGTTGGATTGTCGCCGACATGGTCGCCAGCGGGGACAAAGCGCGCGGGATCATTATCGGCTTCATGGGCGAGATCAATAATTACGCCATGTGTGCCGCCCATGCTTTCTCCAAAAAGGGGGTGCTGTGATGGAAACGACTCGTCGTTCATTTCTTGGCGCTCTTGCCGTCGCATCTGCTCTCAGCGGCGCCACTGCCGCCCAAGCCGTCGTCCGCGGCCCGGTAGACGCCGACCTGATTGCGCTGGGCAAGGTCTTCGATGAAGCCCACGCCCACTTCCTCGCCGTATCGGATCGGCTGACTGGCTTCCAGGAAGCATACCGGGCAATAGCGCCACGCGGCGACGGATTGGTTGCGCAGGAGCATAGACGAGACGCCAACCGGCCCGTGATGGAAGTTTTCAAAGACCCAACCAGTCCCAAGGGCGCGGATATGCGGGCAAACAACGGCTTCCGCCTCATGAGAGTCTACTCCTACATGATCGACCAGTGCATTGAGTCCGGAGCGTTGATCAATTCACCTCGGGTTAGGAGCCTCCGGAAGGCCGCGGTCCAGTTCGAAACTGACATTGACGCAGCCGTCAAGACGTCCGGTCTCGAAGCCGCGCTCAACGATTACTGGTCTGCGGAAAGCGAATTGCGGAAAGTCATCCTCCGCCTCGTCGAGCATCGCGCCGCCACGATGGACGGGATCGCGGTCAAGATACGCGCGACCGCGGCCTATGCGGCGCTTGGTCATCAGGAGCGCGTTTCGGCAAGCATGTGGCTCTCAAACGCTATCTGGACCGACCTTGAGGGCGAAATATCGGCCCGGATAGTCGAGTTTGCCGGCGATGGCAGATACGAAGTCGAAGGTCCCCAACAGAGCCGGCTGATCTGGGATATCGTCTACGATCCCGAAAGGAATTCGAAGAGGGAAGGGCGCTGCTTCCGTTGCGTCCCAGTCGGCGACACGAAGCCCGTCTTTGTTTTCGAGGGGCATCTAAGGACCATTCTGCTCCGCAAGCTCTCAGGCGTGGCTGCATGAGAGACGCTGTCGCAGCAGCTGTAATCGTATTCATCCTGGCTTTCGTGGTCCTGCCGGTGCTGGTGATAAATCGGCATCGGCTGCGCGAGCCACTCGCGGATCGGCCCGGTGCCTGGGAATGCCGGCTGATCAAGCGCGCTGCAATTGTCGTATATAGGTTTATTCGATCGATAGCCGCCCGAATATCCAAAGGCTCAAAGAAAGAGAAGTGAGCGGCGACGGAAGTTCCCTATGGGACGATGGCCATTCTTTCGATTGCAGCGTCTGTCTATCTAATGCTGGCTGTTTTGCATTTCGCAAAGATGATCCAGAAAATCCGCAAAAACCGCCTGAACCGCAAATGACCAATTATCTCGGTAACTACGCCGATGCGTCGGCCCTTCGCCGATCAGGCGTCAGTTTTGTCAGTTTTTCTTTATCGAGAGGCCGTCTTGATTTGCCTTGATCTCTATCCCCGGCTTGCTCTGTTCGCGGTAAATGTAGGCCCCCAACAGAATTAAGACCACCACCAGTGCGCCAATGATGAGTTGGAATCCCGTTCTACCCATCAGGAACGCCAACGCGAAGAAGTTGAGCCGCTGGACGTGGCGTCGACAAGCCACCAAAGGCCAAGCCCGACAAGGGCTGCGCTCAACACGATCGATGTCGTCTTACCGGGGTTATCCCAGGCAGCCCCAGCCAAGGCCTGGCCTTGACCTCGAACAGTGTCCGCAAAATCATGAAGTATGTCGCCGGCTTGATTGATCGTCGGCTTGGAGCGATCAGCCGCATCACCTGCCGTGGCAGATAGCGCCCGGGACAATTCCAGGATTTCACCCTTGAGGTCGGTGAGTTGATCTTGGAGGTCGCTTGCAGTCGGTATCGGCCGTGTGAACATAATTGGATCCTCGTTGATGGCATGGCCGCAACGAGTCCCGTTCGCATCCGGTTCCAACAAAAGCGGGCGGAGCGGGCGTTTGTTGCCGCGGAATTGAATATTCATGTGCGATAGTGTAGCGCGCCTGCATCGCGCACAGGAACTTCCGCCTGGCCAGTGAAGGTAGCAGTTCGGCAGATCCGTGGGGATCGTACAAACATGGAGAATAACGGAGGTCAGTGTAGGACTACGGCCCCACTGGCTCGGTAGCGGGAGGCTATCCGGGCACCATGAAGAATGGCTTCCCTTGAGTATGAACGACTACAGCCCCTACCAGGAGCACTGCAAACGCGATTGCGGCAACTGCGGCAAACATCGCCACAACGTAGTGAGTATCATTCTTCTCGGTGCCCATGAACTGCAAACGCAAGCTGAAGGAGCATGTTCCGAAAGCTAAGACTCGCGGCGCAGTCTGGCGATGTTCTCGCTGTATTGCGGGCGGCGTTTCAATATCCGTGTGCGCCTTGAAAAAAGATGAGGTACAAGGCGGCAAAACAACAGGAGGCAACCACAAGTGCCAAACATATGAAAACGATGAAAGGCTGACCAGGTCCTTGATTATCTCTCATGTGCGGCAACGCCGACAGAAACTCAATGTTCCTATCGGCGATTCCTCTGCGAGCGCCCGACTTGATGTAGGCCGGGCTGAGCCAGATTTAGCGGCAGACGCGAACGCGACTTACCCACACATGCCCGTGGTCGAGGTGGCGAACTTTCTTGACGTAGCACGCGCCGGGACCGACGCCGATAACCAGGCGCGGACCGCCCCAGTAACCGCCACGCCAGCCCCAACGTCCGCGATGCCAACCACCATGGCGCCAACCGTGATGCCAGCCGCCGCGCCATCCACTATGGTTCCAGCCGTGGTGCATGCCGCTATGATTCCAGCCATGACGCCAATTCGGACGTGCGTCGGCGACCGTGGACAGCGATAGGGTAGCAAATACGGCAGCAATCGCGCCGATTGCGAGTTTCTTCATCGAATTTTCTCCTGAGATTGGCGGGATTGTTCGACCGCTCTTATCCGGTTCTACTCTTGTGCACTGAACCGCAAATGAACGCGGCATTCATGTTCGAGGAGGTCGAAAGTGCCTGGATCGTTAGGAAGAGCAGCTAGAGGTCTGACTAGCTGCTGTTTTGCTACCGAACTCGAAGGTAGGGTATGCTGGAAAGGGTGCCGACCGGGAGTAGGGCAGTGCTGCTCGACATGACATCGAAAACGTAGGAAGTGGGAAATAAAGTGGGAAAGACTTCCAGATATTCAAAAACATATGTGTTATTTCAATTGGTTATCAGAGGTTTGTGGCGGAGAGGGTGCCGGACATGCTTGCGACTGCCGAAAACAAGCACGTGATGACGATGCGCGATATGACCATTGGTATGGATTGCCTTTTCGCCAAAGTCGGCGCGATTACTATTATCATATGCCCTTGCGCCTATTCCGTCGGATATAGCTATTTGCAAATATCCGATTGAGGCGCGCCAGTGTGTCAAGCCGAAGGCTTAACCCGAAACTGAAAAATCTCGAATAGCCAAATGCACATGTACAGCAAGTACAAGAAGGCAGCCCTTTATCGTATTTACCATATCTAAAAAAGCAGTCATTTTATTACATAGCCATGAGATAAACTAATTGCGCCCGGAATGTGAGGCAAGCGAATGTCTCCATTCGAAGGCTTGAGGCCTTTGCAAACAAGAAAAAGAATTTTTTTGCGGCGCGAACTTTGTTTCTTGGCAGATGTTTGTAGTGCGAAGGAGACTCCTGCTGATGCGTAAGCTGCCATACAAGTTGGGTGATGTTTTTGCTATTCCGCTCAATGATGGAAAGGGCTTTTGCCTTGGCGTGGTCGCGGGAGTGGCAAAAGGCGGAAAAGTATTGATCGGATATTTTTATAACAAAATACACCCAACTATGCCTGATGGCGATACGTACCTTGCGCCCGAACCTCGCGATGCGGTTGGGATTTGGATATTCAGAGATTTGTTCTTATCCGAACAAAGGTGGCAAATCGTCGGGCAGGTCTACGATTTTCATCCAAACAATTGGCCTTCTCCAAAATTCCTGCGGGAAATCATTCGGCAATTTGATTTCACCCGGGATGCAAGTGATGCGGGCGATGGCAAACAGCCAAACGATGCCGGTATGCCGGCCGGCGCCATCGAGGATATTTTAACGCAAATCGCGGCAACAGAGTCGCGGACTTTTTCTTAGGCGCACGAAGTATCGGAAAGTTCGACATTTTGGGCATCGGCTCTCAGTCGCGCGGCATTCGCCCGACGATCCATTTGTTGTCGCCCTTGTTTTGGCACTTCGTGCATCGAAGTAGCGGTTGGAGTGTGATTAGATAATGGTCATCCCAACGCTTCATTAAGTCGTATTTGTTCACCCGTCCCTGATGGTTGCATCGAACACATTTGCCTCCAAGGATATGCCATTGTTGGAATGTGTCGAAAGTCAGCCCTTCAAACTCCTTCAATTCGGTTTGCGTGGCGTCATCCGGCTTAAGTTGGACTCAGTCAGCGCGGAAAGACTGCGGCGGGTCGCTGTCTATCTGCTCATCGGCATTTTCTGACAGAAGGATCGGATTCGTCCATCGTGCAGCCCTTGCCAAGCTCAGGCGTGACGGTAGATCAGGCATCAGAACCGTCTTCCACCGTTCGGTGGAGATCGCGACCTATCGACACATTTTGTTCTGTGCGGCTTTTGACGTTTTGGCGAATTGTAATTTTGTGACATAGTCTTGAAGTGACTTTTTGAACGCGGCCTCGCATAAAGCGATGCGGCCGAAGACGACAACTGATCGGGTGGCGGGTACCCTGCCCCTTGGGGCGGGGATGGTTTATTGGACGCTGTAGTGAACGTTGGCGGTTCTCAAATGCGGACCCAGGTTCAGAAAATAAAATCGGCGGCGGCTAATTCCCTTAGTTTCAGGCCGTCCAGCGCGATGGAATCGTGAGCGGTAAAGTCGATCACCACCGATGAACCGGACTGCTCCATATGATGGGCTTTGAGATCGGCGAAATTCGTGAGCCCCGAACGTCGCTGAGATCGATGACATCGTGGTCCGAACCCTTGCCATCAAAATCCTTGATCGTGTCGGCGCCGTCGCCCGCCTTGAAGACGAAACGGTCTGCATCCGCCCCGCCATAAAGCGTGTCACTGCCCTTACCGCCCGCCAGGGTATCAGCACCGGCAAGACCACTGAGCTTGTTGGCGCCCACATTGCCGGTGATGTGATTGGCAAGCGCATTGCCGGTGCCGCTGAATGCCGCCTTGCCTGATAGCGTGACTTGCACCACTCATGTAGACCACCGGGAGGACGGGGCTCAGCTGGCGCGCTCGCCGCGCGATTTCCCAGCCAGAAGGGCCATTGCCGAGGTCTCTATCGGTCATCAAGCCGCTTCCGGTCACACGTGGACAATTCAAATGCCGCCCCGTTACTCGGCGAGGACAGCGGTACAGGCATCGGGTTGCTTCCCATTTCCAAACGCAGCAATCGTGGCGGTAGCAACAGCGGGCCAACGCCGTGATCATGAGATTAGATCGTTAGACACTTAGTGAATTACTGTAAGTCAAATTTACTTTTCTGTGCTATAAATATACCTAAAGCTCAATATCGTTGAGCTGGTTAGCCTCTGATATCAACGGAATACATCGATGGCTATCAATTCCGATCGTGAAGCTGCTTCAGTCGGCCGTTGGGAATATACTCTCGTCCTTTGGCCTCGCAGAGACATAGCCGGCGTCTGGCTGATTTTCACCCAGGCTTTACGGCGCCGGCGCCCAAACGGAAGCTACGAATATAAGGTCACGTCGGCAGCCCATATTCCAGCCCAGCCTTAAGTGTGTGGTGACGCCGCACCAGATCATGAAGCGTTAGTTCGCTCAAGCTGATC
>NZ_JBFUFF010000137.1:0-14041 GCF_056403555.1 Rhizobium sp. P2_G2 | reverse complement strand
AGGTGTGTCATACCAAGTGTCGATGATATGAACCTATTGCGCCGGGCGCTTTTGGCTTCCGGACGTCGTCGAAAATCCTCGCCGGACCGGCAGGTCCGACTGCGGTTTGCTCCTCGCCGGAAGCCAAAAGCGCCCGGCGCAATAGGTTCATATCATCGACACTTGGTATGACACACCTCGTTCGGGACGAGGGGGCGAATGTCTCAAGTCGCGATCCGACTCTATGCCCCGACAACGAAAAAAGCGCGCTGACCTCAGGTCGCGCGCTTCGTCCGTCAAACCGGAAGATCAGAGTTACTTGATCTTGGTTTCCTTGAACTCGACGTGCTTGCGCACGACCGGGTCATACTTGGTCTTAGTCATCTTCTCGGTCATGGTGCGGCTGTTCTTGGTCGTCACGTAGAACGTGCCGGTGTCAGCCGTCGAGAGAAGCTTGATCTTGATCGTGGTCGCTTTCGCCATGGTCGTCCTGCCTTCAAAAAAACAATGCCGCGGAATCCCTTTCGGCCACGGCGAAGTGCCGCGGAAACTACGCATTGCCCGCTAAAAGTCAAGTGCGGTGGGGATGAAAAATCAGCCGGTAGATGGCAAATACGACGAAGATGGCGAAGAAGGCCATCAACACCCGTGCAAACCCTTCTGGTCCGCCTAGGCTCAAGCCCGCGCCGATGGCGATCGGTCCGGCGATCGTGCCCACCGCATAGGCAAAGATGAAGGCAGCGTTGGCAGCGGCAAGATCCGAGCCGGAGAATCGCTGGCCGATATGGCTAAGTCCGACCATATAGAGGCCGGCGACAACGCCGCCCCAGATGAACAGCAGGATCGCCATCATCACCCAGCTGGTCGAAATAAAGGGGAGCACGATGGCACCGGCCAGGCCGACCAGGCCCATGATGAACAGCAGCATGCGCCGGTCTTTCAGGCGATCCGAAACCAGGCCGAGGGGGATCTGGAAGACGACATTGCCGATCGCCATGGCAGTCAGCAGGTTGCCCGCTTCCGCCGGCGTAAAACCCTGTCGCGTTGCATAGATTGGGAACAGGCCGAGGCCTCCAACCTCGACTGCGCCAAAGACGAAGACGCCGATAATCGCCGTGGGCACGACGAAAGTGTAGCGCAGGAAGTGATGTTGCGGCTTCTCATCGAGATAAGGGCTTTCGCCGCGCGCCAGATAGATGGGGATCGCGGCGGCCAAGATGACGGCCGCACCGACCAGGAAAGGCAGGATACCCTGGGTGCCGACCGCCGAGAAGATCGAGGTGCCGATGGCAAAGCCGACCGACAGCACCGTGCCGTAAATGCCGAGCACCAGGCCGCGCTTGCTGGGCGGGGCGGCAAAATTGATCCAGAACTCCGACAGGATGAACAGCGTCGTCACCGCGCCGTGGAACACGATGCGCAGCGGAAACCAGGCCCAGAAATTTTCGATATAGTAGAAGCCGAGCGAACTGATCGCGGCGATCAGCACCGCCCAGATCATCGTCGTCGCCACGCCCGCACTGTGTGCAAGCTTGGTGGTGACGGGCGCAGCGATCATGGCGGCGATGCCGGCCGTCGCTGTGTTGAGGCCGCTCAGGAAGGAGGGGATGCCGCGCTGGTCGAGCAGCAGCGACAGCAGCGGCAGGCCGAGCCCTATGGCGATACCCACTGCGGATATCGACGAAATGGCGGCGAACAGCGAGGGCCAATGAATGTCCTCGCGCGCACCGTCGATCTGGTCACTCATGCATGCTCACTTTCAAGATGGTCAATCCAACGATCGACTGTTCCCCAGAAACAGGAACATCCCCCACTGCTAATTAGACGGCTGGGGACCGGATTTCAAAGCCTCCGCATGCATTTTGTCCGGATTTCCTCGCATTTCGCTCACGGCTGTTGATGCTCCGCAAGCGTGTCCTCCGGCCTCGGATCGTGCCCACCGAAGCCGTGCATACGCGTAGCCCATTGCAGCCCGATGACACCGCCCTTGATTGGCTGAATGAGCGCGAGCGCCAGGATCACTGTCAGCGGCGCCCAGATGGCGAGATGGATCCAGCTCGACACCTGGAAGCTCATGTCGGTGAACAGGAAGCCGCCAAGCGTGATATGGCCGACGACGATGATCGTCAGATAGGCCGGCAGGTCGTCGGCGCGCTGGTGGGTGTAATCCTCGCCGCAGACGGCGCAATTGTCGACCGGCTTGAGGAATTTGCGGAACAGCCTGCCTTCACCGCAATTCGGGCAGCGGCATAAGAAGCCGCGCTTCATCGACTGCATCACATCGCGCTTACCGATGTCGTCTTGTCCTGCATTCGACCAGTTCTGGCTCGCCTGCATTTTCGTTCTCCTTTGCCCGTCACCCCCGACGGATGTCACCTTCGACCTCGCGGGGGCCGCGTTCCCGGCAACTTACGGGCCGGGCGCGCCGGTGGACGCTTACCCGACTTGTGGAAGGAGCGCATTGCCGTCGGCATTTTGCGCCCTTCGCTCAATATTTCGAACCGCAGAGCGCCGGCGAGAGGTGCAGCTTCCGCCAGCCTGACACGGACTGGATCGCCCAGCCGGTAACCCAGGCCTGACCGTTCGCCGGTCAATGCCTGGTGCGCTTCGTCATATATATAGTAATCGTTGCCCAGCGTAGATATGGGAACGAAGCCGTCGGCGCCATAGGCGGGAAGTGAGACAAATAGTCCGGATTTGGTGACGCCGGACACCCGACCATCGAATTCAGCGCCGATCCGGCCCGCCAGATGATGCGCGACGAGCCGTTCGATGGTCTCGCGTTCGGCCGCCATCGCCCGTCGCTCAAACGTGGAGATTTCCGCGGCGATATCGTCGAGCTGCCCTTCTTCCTCCATGGTAAGCCCGCCCGCACCCAGGCCAAGCGAGGCGACCAGCGCCCGATGCACAATCAAGTCGGCATAGCGGCGAATCGGCGAGGTGAAGTGGGCATAGCGCAGGAGATTGCGGCCGAAATGGCCGATATTCTCAGGGCTGTAGATGGCCTGGCTCTGCGAGCGCAGCACCATTTCGTTGACCATGATCTCGTAAGGCTTGTCTTCGACCTTTTCGAGGATGTGGTTGAAATGATTGGAGCGCAGATTGCCGTGGGCGAGCGAAATGTCGAGCGTGCCGAGGAACTGGCGCAGGGTTTCCTGCTTGGCAAGGCTCGGTGCATCGTGGACGCGGTAGACCAGCGCCTGCTTCTTCTTCTCCAGCGTCTCGGCGGCGGAGACGTTGGCCTGGATCATCATCTCTTCGATCAGTTTGTGGGCGTCGAGCCGCTCCGGCACGATGACCCGATCGACAGTGCCGTCGGATTTCAGCAGGATCTTGCGCTCGGGCATATCGAGCTCGAGCGGCTGCCGGCGGTCGCGACCGGCCTTGAGGATCGCATAGGCCGCCCAGAGCGGCTTGAGGATGGGATCGAGGATCGGGCCGGTCTTGTCGTCCGGATGGCCGTCGATCGCGGCCTGCGCCTGCTGGTAGGCGAGCTTGGCCGCGCTGCGCATCATGATGCGGTGGAAGGTATGCGACGCCTTGCGGCCTTCCTTGGAGAAGACCATGCRCACAGCGAGCGCCGGGCGGTCGACATTTTCCTTCAGCGAGCAGAGATCGTTGGAGATGCGCTCCGGCAGCATCGGCACGACGCGATCGGGAAAATAGACGGAATTGCCGCGCCGCAGCGCTTCGCGATCGAGCGACGATTGCGGCCGCACATACCAGGAGACATCGGCAATGGCGACAACGACGATGACGCCGCCGGGATTGTCCGGAGACGTGTCCGGCTCGGCATAGACGGCGTCGTCATGGTCCTTGGCGTCGGCCGGGTCGATGGTCACCAGCGGCATGTCGCGCCAGTCTTCGCGATGCTTCATGTCGGCCGGGCCGGCGGCGTCCGCCTCGCGCATCACGGCATCGGAGAACATGTAGGGGATGCCATGCGCATGGATGGCGATCATCGAGATCGCCTTTTCGCTGGCGACCGAACCGATCACCGAGAGAACCTTGGCGCGCGGCAGGCCATAACGGCCGATGCGGGCCGACTCGATTTCGACCAGATCGCCGTCCTTGGCGTCCCCGATGAATTCCGGATCGACTTCGAGTTCGGTGGCGCGCCTGTCGATCGGCAGGATGCGCGCGGCGCCGCCGTCGATCGACCGGAACACGCCCAGACCGGCATTCTTGCGCTTGTCGATCACTTTGATGACGCGCGCCGTATAGGCCGGGCCGCCCCGTTCCTTGTTCGGGAAAATTTTTGCGACAACGCGATCGCCGATCCCGGCGACAGGCGCCCTGGTCTTCGAGCGCTCGCCGCCTGAAGACTGACGGATCAGCACCGCGGGCGCGACACCGCCATCTTCAGGCCATTCCGCCGGACGGCCGATCAGTTCGCCGGTCGTGTCGCGCATGGTGATATCGAGCACGGTGACCGGCGGCAAAGTGCCCGGCCGCTTCAACGCCTTGCGATCCTTCTCCAGCATGCCGTCGTCTTCGAGCGCGCGCAGCGCCGCTTTCAGCTCAACCCGCGTATCGCCCTTAAGGCCGAAGGCCTTGGCGATGTCGCGCTTGTTGGCGCGATCGGGATTGTCCTGGATGAACTCGAGCAGCACTTCGCGTGGCGGCACCACACCCTGAACGATCGATTGCTTCGGGCCGGCGACCTTGGCCGCCGGCTTCGTCCTGTCGTTGGATCTTGGCATTCTTGCCACGGAATCAGGCCTTTTTGGTTTTGGCACTCGTCGTTTTCGGCTTGGCGGCCGTTGTCTTGGTTGCGGTTTTGGATTTTGCAGCCGATTTCGCTGCAGTTTTCGGCTTGGCAGCGGCTTTGGCTCCGTCGGTCGACTCGGCCGCTGCGGCCTTCTTCTTCGGCGCCGGCTTCGCCTTGCCAGCGGGTGCCTTGGCGGCGCGCTCGGTGATCAGGGCAAGCGCTTCTTCCATCGTCACCGATTGCGGATCCTTGCCACGGGGCAGTGTCGCGTTGACCTTGTCCCAATTGACGTAAGGCCCGTAGCGTCCATCCCGGACAGTGATCTTGCCGCCGTTTGGATGATCGCCCAGTTCCTTCAACGCCGCCGGAGCGCCACGGGCTCCACGGCCGCCCTCAGCCGCTTTCAACGCCTTGTCGGCGATGACGGAGACGGCGCGATTGAGGCCGATCGAGAACACATCCTCGACCGATTCGAGATTGGCATAGCCGCCGTCATGCAGCAGGAACGGACCGTAGCGGCCGATGCCCGACGAGATCATCTTGCCGGATTCGGGATGCTTGCCGATGTCGCGCGGCAGGTTGAGCAAGGCAATCGCCTTTTCCTGGTTCATCTGGTCCGGCGTCCAGCCTTTTGGCAGGCTGGCGCGCTTGGCATCCTTGCCGCCGCCGCGCTGGACATAGGGTCCGAAACGGCCGGAACGCAGCGTGATCTCTTCGCCGGTGATCGGGTCGGTGCCGAAGGAACTCGGCTCGTTGGAAACCGCCGCTTCGTCCGCAGCCTCGCTGGAAAGCTGGCGGGTGAAATTGCATTCCGGATAGTTCGAGCAGCCGATAAAGGCGCCGTAGCGGCCAAGCTTCAGCGACAGTTTGCCGGTGCCGCAGACCTGGCAGACGCGCGGATCGCCACCGTCGGCGCGGGCCGGGAAGAGCAGGGGTGCCAGCGCCTCGTTCATCGCGTCGATAATGTCGCTGACGCGCAATTCCTTGGTCTGCTCGATCTGGGAGAAGAAATCCTTCCAGAAATCGCGCAGCACGTCCTTCCAGTTCAGCTCACCGGCGGAAATGCTGTCGAGCTTTTCCTCGAGCGAAGCGGTGAAGTCATACTCGACATATTTGGTGAAGAAGTTTTCCAGGAAGGCCGTGACGATACGGCCCTTGGAATCGGGGATCAGCTTGCGCTTGTCGATGGTCACATAGCCGCGGTCGCGGAGCGTCGCCAGCGTCGAGGCATAGGTCGATGGGCGGCCGATGCCGAGCTCTTCCATCTTCTTGATCAGCGTCGCTTCCGAATAGCGCGGCGGCGGTTCGGTAAAATGCTGGCTGGCGTCGATCTTTTCCTTGGCGAGCGCCTCGTGCAGCCGGATTTCCGGCAGGCGGCCATCCTCGTCCTCGGCGTCGTTATCCTCTTTTTCCTCACGCTGGTCGGTATAGGCAGCAATGAAGCCGTCGAACTTGATCACAGAACCGGTAGCGCGCAGACCGGCGGTGCGGCCGCCATTGGCGGCGGTGATCTCGACAGTGGTGCGCTCGAAATCGGCACTCGCCATCTGGCTGGCAATGCCGCGCTTCCAGACCAGATCGTAGAGGCGATATTGATCAGCGTCGAGATATTGGCGGATGCTTTCGGGCGTGCGGTTGAAATCGGTCGGACGGATGGCTTCATGCGCTTCCTGGGCGTTCTTCGCCTTGGTCGAATAGAAGCGCGGCTTGTCCGGTACGTAGTTGGTGCCGAACTGGCTGCCGATCGCGCGGCGTGCGGCATCGATCGCCTCGGGCGCCATCTGCACGCCATCGGTACGCATATAGGTGATCAGGCCGGCGAATTCGCCGCCGAGGTCGAGACCTTCATAGAGCTTCTGCGCCACCTGCATGGTGCGCGAAGCCGAGAAGCCGAGGCGCGAGGATGCGGCCTGTTGCAGGGTCGAGGTGGTAAAGGGCGGAGAGGGGTTGCGCTTGACCGGTTTGGCTTCGACGCTCTCGACGCGATAGGTCGCGCCTTCCAGCATGGTTTTGAGGTCCTTGGCCAGCACACCATTGCCGACCGAACGCGCTTGCATGCGCTTGCCGTCGGCGCTAACCAGGCGCGCCTCGAACGTGTCGTTGCGCGGCGTGCGCAGCAAAGCGACAATGTTCCAGTATTCTTCCGTAACGAAGCGCTCGATCTCAGTCTCGCGGTCGCAGACCAATCTCAGCGCAACCGACTGCACACGGCCGGCAGAACGGGCGCCCGGCAGCTTCCGCCAGAGGACCGGCGACAGGTTGAAGCCGACCAGATAATCCAGAGCGCGGCGGGCGAGATAGGCATTGACCAGCGGCGCGTCGATATCGCGCGGCGCGGCCATAGCGTCGAGCACCGCCTTCTTGGTGATGGCATTGAAGACGACGCGGCTGACCGGCTTGTCGCCGATGACCCTCTTCTTCTTAAGGACATCGAGCACGTGCCAGGAAATCGCTTCGCCCTCGCGATCCGGGTCGGTAGCGAGGATCAGGCCGTCGGATTTCTTGACGGCATCGGCGATTTCATTCAGCCGCTTCTGCGACGCGCTGTCGACTTCCCAGGACATTTCAAAGTCGTCGTCAGGTCGAACGGAGCCGTCCTTGGCGGGGAGATCGCGGACATGGCCGAAGGACGCCAGCACCTTGTAACCCGGACCGAGATATTTGTTGATCGTCTTTGCCTTTGCAGGCGATTCCACCACCACTACGTTCATGTTCTGTCTGCCAGACGGCTTTCTGTTCGTCGTGTCTCGTCGCTGTCCGGCTGCCGTGATGGGCCGGGCGCTCCGCTCTCACTAATCTATGTGCGATCGTCTTGGGGCGCTTATAGCCTTCGAACATGCGGCAATGCAATCCGTCCGGCTTGACAATCTCGGCGTGATCATCAAGCCGAGCGCCCAAGAGTTGCAGCATATCGTGTGCCCGGCTCGGTTGTTCAAGGTCATCCGGACGCGGCCCTCGGCGAAGCAGGCGGTGTTCTCCTGGCCAAATCCGCGTCAATCCTGCGTCAAATCCAGTGAAACGAGCCCGCGCGGATGCCTGTGCAGTCGGCCGGCGAGGTCCAGCTCCAGCAGGATCGAATAGACAAGCTGGGCGTTGCAACCGGTATGACGTATGATTTCGTCGATCTCGACGGGCGTGGTACTCAACGCGTCAAGTATCCGGTCCCGCTCCGAATCGCTCGGCGGGGGAGAGGTGGGTCTGTATTCCTCTCGTGGCGGCTCGCCGAGCGCCGTGTCGCTAAAGAGATCGACGCGGGTCATGGGCGCCATCGAGCGAATGACATCCGCAGATTCGGTGACAATCTGAGCGCCGTCCTTCAACAGTCCGTTGGTGCCCTGGTTGCGCGGGTCGAGCGGCGAGCCCGGCACCGCGAAAACCTGACGGCCGAAATTTCCGGCATAACGGGCGGTAATCAGCGAGCCGGAACGTTCGGCCGCTTCAATCACGACAAGACCGAGCGCGACGCCGGCGATCAACCGATTGCGCCTTGGGAAATCACGAGCGCGCGGTTCCCAGCCGAACGGCATTTCCGTGATAGCAGCACCACCGGCGGCGGCGATGTCATTGACCAGATCGGCATGCTCGGGCGGGTAGGGCTGGTCTTGAAGAACAGTAGGCAAATCGATATAGGTGCTTCGAACACAGAAGGGCACTTATGATCACGCATCCGCTCAAAGGCAAACTTGCGATCTCTTATGCACGTTGGTCCTCAGGACGTCAGGCTAAGGGTAACTCACTGAAACGACAGACGGAAAGTGCAGAGGCCTACTGTCACAAGACGGGCATGAGACTGGACCTTTCAATCGTGGATGACGGCGTTAGCGCATTCACCGGAAGTAACCTAAAGGCGGGTCTGGGGGTACTCTTGGGTGATCTTAGGAGCGGCAAGGTACCTGCGGACCGCGTCCTGCTCGTGGAGAACATGGACCGTCTTTCCCGGCTCAACCCCATGGACGTAATGCCGATCTTCCTTGAGGTTCTAAACACCGGTATGACCGTTGTGACCTTGCAAGACGAGATGGTGCATAGCGCCGAGAAGCTAAGAGATCAGCCGATGTTGCTGATTCCGTCCCTTGTGGCAATGCAGCTAGCTCACGATGAGAGCAAGAAGAAGAGCGACAGACTAAGTGCGTCGTGGCGGGGCAGGGTGGAGAAGCTTCAGGCCGGAGAGCGTATTCCGATCAGCAAGGTCCCCTTTTGGATCGACCAAAAGACCCAGGACTTTAACAGTAGGGTGGATGATGCAAGAACACTGTTTAACTTTGCGGAAGGTGGACACGGGACAACCTCTATCATGCGTCTTTTGAACGAACGGGGCATTAAGAGTCCACGCGGAGGCACTTGGGGTAAAGCAGTCGTTCAAGATGTACTGTGCTCCAAGGAGGCATATGGCACGCTGGAGATTAAGGGGCAGGAGATACCGAACTATTATCCAGCGATTATCTCCGAGACGCGGTGGATTGCATTGCGTAACCGCGCAGCACAACAGACACGGAATCCCCAGGCATCCTCCTACGTCAACGTTTTTCCGCGATTGCTGAGGTGTGGCATCTGCGGTTCCACCATGAGCGTCTCCTCCACCCGGGGCAAGAACAAGCGCTTTCGCTATGCTGCGTGTGAAGGCAGGACGGCGGCACGACGGAACTGCGATGGACGTAACTGGCCTTACAACTTGGTCGAGGACGCGTTTGTTTCGCGTCTTGGTGTCTTGCTGTCCTCTCCTATATCGCCCGGGGCGGCTTCAGAGCCTGACGAGCTTTCGGACCTGAACATCAGGATAGACGACCTCTCCCGCAAGCATCAAACGGCTGTAGAGCGCTCAGTTGAGGCCCAAAGCGAGGAAACGAGTCGGGTGTTTCTGCGTCTTGCTGAAAAGCATTCTGAGGAGCGGAAGGCGCTCGTGTCAAAGCGGCAAGACCTTCTTTCACGTATCGCAGACCAGACGGTTGCCGGAGAGGCCATTAGCGACCTTGAGGCTAGCGAGGAGGAAATAGCGCGTTTGCAGCGCGAAGATAGGCCGCGCCTTAAGGCGTTAATTGCGGCACTCGTTGATATGGTCACGCTTCACCGATATGACCCAGGGGACATGAGCGCCGCGACGGTGCTTCTAAAGACCGGGCGGGAGTACAATCTGGTCTTGGAGGGGTCTCGACCTCGAACGTGACAGAAGTACGGCCCTGACCGCATTGAGGTGCAAGCTGGCGCGTCTATTGAAGTCCGTAACGCAAGCACTCGCCAGCAAATGTGTAGGGGTCATGCGTGCACGTCACCCTTGCGATCTCCCGGAGGCCCGTTGCCGTCTCCCATTGTACCCAGTGGACGTACAGACTAAACCCGAGTGCAATTAGAGCCAAGTACTTCCAATCATCCAGCATAGCGGAACCCTCGATTGACTGTGGCGCAATCGTGATTCAACGACGGTTCGTCGTCAAGGGTGCTTATCGGAGCAGCGAGATATACAGTGGCGATTGGTGAACTGTGGTAAGCTATTGTGGAACCTGCGATTCCTGACTTCATTGTCACGGTAGGAGAGTTCCATGCATGGACCGCGCTACCTTCGTTCATATCCTGACCGCTTTCTTGAATGCGAGGAAGCCATGGAAGACCATTTCATCGAGTTAATGGAAGCGGCGGAAAGCGCTGGATGGACAGCGGATGAGGCTGCCACGGCGGTTACCAGCTTAGCCGATCACTACCTTCTCAAGCTCTTTGCCCTTGATGAGACGCTAAGCCAGCTTGTCGGGGCAAAGCTCAAGCGGCCTTAGCCGCGTCCTGCACCCGAATTATCTCGTCGTCCGGCAGTGGCCTTTGAAGGTATTTCACGTCGCTCCACGGCTTTGTCAGCCATAGGTCTATTTCTAGGTCGTTACGGAGGATGACCGGCATTGCCTTGTCATGCACCTCGCCCACAATGCGGTTTGGCTTGGTGGTAAGGAAGCCATATAGGTCGATGGTCTCAAGACCTACTTTCACCTTGCGCACCGATGTATGCTGCGGAATCCAAACACCCGCGAACCAAGACAGCGGCTCGTCCTCATTCATCGCGAACCAAACGTTGCCGCCGTTGATTTTGTCCGGTTCGGCAAACCGGGTAAACGGAACGATGCAGCGGTTTTCCACGCCCATCCAGCGGTTCCAGTGCTTGTAGTGCGGATGACGGACATTGGTAACGCCGGGGTCGCGTTGCTCCGCCATCATCTTGGCCTTGTCGTAGGGTTTGCCCTTCGCCTCTAATGCAGCAATCTTCTTATCTACCGTCTCCTCCAGGCGATCCGCCGGGGTCGGCAAGCCCCACCGGACATGCACCAACTCCCGGCTTCCGTTGTTGTTTCGAATAATCGGACCCTCAAGGTCCGGGTAGACGTCGTAAGAATCTCGGATGTTGATGCGGCTGTGAGCCTCTTCGGCCCACTTGTTCTGCCAGTCTTTTGGGGTGAGGTGATATAAATTACACATTAAACGGCCCATCCTCCCAAACCGGCATACGCTTATAGGTCACGTTGACCAAGCGCCGGACGCGCAGAGTCTTTATATCCTCGCCGTAGACGGCTTTCCAATCCGCAACCATGTCCCGCTTCTCGTGGCACTCGTCGCAACGGAACCACAGCGGTATCTCATGAATCCCGACAGGACCACACAGCGTCAAGAGGTCTTTGGGTAAATAGTAGCGGGTAATACGGCAGCGCTGGCAGGTCACCTTAACGAGCATCCCGTCGATGTCCGCCTGCGGCAAAGTGTACGCCATCTGCTTGCGGGTATAGCCGTCTCTCTCGGGCAAGGAATAACTCCGTGCTCATCTTGCTATCCGGTGAAGCTGGATGCCACCGGCACCGCGCACTCCGCAGCTTTTGCACCGTAGCCTGTTCATGATGTCCACCAGTCTCAACTGGGAGCCATGCTCGCCTTGTAGCCGCCAGCGGTCCAACATGCTTGTCCTGCCGCATGCCCTGCATTTGCAGCCCAACGCCCACGCGTCAGGAATATCGGCAAGAGCTACCTCCCTGAGAGCATCGGCGGCGGCAATGAGTTCATTCAGGGATAAACCATTAAATTTGGCCTCCCTGTCGAACAGATCGCCGCTGCGAGGCATGACGGTTAGCTAGATTTGGACAGCCCGTGCCGCTCGCGCATAATCCCCATCCACCATTCAGTAAGGTCCGCTCCGCGCTCATAATCCTTTTCAAACATCGCCCTCTGGTGGGGATTGGCGCGGCTGCGCTCGTACGCTTTGAGGACTTCGTCGGGGTAGTCCACGAGGTTCATCATGTCCAGGGTCTCGATGTCCGCCTCCATCCAGTCGTAAGGCAGTTGTTGCCAGAGGATGACGCGGGAGGCCAGGTAGGCGCGGACAATCTCCTCGTCGCTGGCCTTCGCGACGAACGCGTCCCACTCCTGCTCTGCCTTATCCAGCATCGCAGCTACCGCAGGGCCTCGCGCCTTCATCCTGTCGTACTCTTCCTGGGTCATATGCTCGCTATATTGAGAGTAGGGTCCGATTGGCTCGTATTTGTCAGACATCGCTAAACTCCTTTGGTTCTGAGGTTTGTTCCTATTTTGTTCCGTGCATAGTCGAGAGTCAATCCTCTTCTTTCGGCTGCCAATCGGACCGTGACCACATGCCGATTTCGGCACTCGATTTCCTGACCAAATTGAAACGGCCCCGAATGCTTGCGCTCACGCGCTGCGCAATTTCCTCCTCTGCGGCCTCCCTTTCGCCAATCTTCTTTGAAGTCAGCCGCTGGAGGATAAATCTCTTTGTGGTCCGTAGCACTATCGCCACGTCCATTGCCGGGTCATCCTCGCGGCTCATGGCGTCACCCTTTCGTATCTGGGCCGCCACCCGCGCCCCATTCCGTTGCTAATCAAGCATGACGCGGTGAACAATTGGTCCCTGAGGAAATCTGTGTCCAGCAGCAACTCTTCGATCACCCGGCGGTAGTCCCCGTGATGAACATCAAGCAGTGCATCGACCACGCTAGGCTCCCCAGTTTGCCCAGTTTCCCGCGTTATGCTGGCACCGATGGCGTCGAGAAGGCAAAGTTGTTCGGCGTGCATATTTCTCTCCAAAACCCCTAGGAATCGATTCCCAAACACCACTGTTCTTAATTTGTTCCGCGCGCCGCCTGTGTGTCAATCTCGAATTGACCGCAGCGGGGCTTGATCATTAACTGGGATGTATTCACCTTGCCACACAACCCGCAGGGAGCGAATCGAATGGCGATTTTTTTCGGCAGCAGATCATATGACGTAGCAAGAAGCCTTGTTCGACAAGCACAGGCGCGAGCAAAATCTCTTAGCGAAGCAGAAGTGTCGACCATCGATATAGATAAATACGCGGCTCAGCTTATCAAAGAGTTGGTCCCTGAGAGACCTAAGCTTCTGTTAGATCAGGTTGAAAACGACCGCAGGGAAGGAAATACAGGCCCGGGTTATCATGAAACCACCCATTACCTGGAGATATATCTCCCATTCGACGGCCCCCATGAAGTGTTCAATATGCAGCCGAGCGCCTGCCGGATGAACGGTTTGCCATTTGAATTGAGGCACGGCGGTTTCCAAAATCAGGAGCTGGTCTATAGAACAGGTATTGATGACGGCCGTGCGAGGGAAAAATTCATGTCGGAAGTTGCGGAAATCGAGAGGCACCTTGACACCTTGCAATATGACTTCGGTGCAGTGCCAGAGCAGATAAGAGAAGTCGTGACGAACGCAATTTTTCCGAGGCGCCAGAGCATTGACAAGGCAAAAGTTGCAGCGGCCAATCTAGGCTTCAAAATGCGACGCCGGGACGACGCTCCAGAAACCTATATCGCGCCGCAAGTGCAACGGAAAATAACCCCTGCCAATCCCGAAGCCTCGGCGGTAACGAAGGCGGAGCCCGTGCTCRCGGAGGAGGAGTACCAACACATAATGAAGGTCATGGACAACATGACGCACGTCATGGAGCGCAGCCCTAAGGTCTTCAAGGACTTGGGCGAGGAGGATATTCGCACGCATTTCCTTATACAGCTGAACGGTCAATATGAGGGACAAGCAACCGGCGAAACTTTCAACGCGGCAGGTAAAACGGACATAATGATCCGCGTGGATGACAAGAATATTTTCATTGGCGAATGCAAGTTCTGGGGTGGAGAGAAACTTCTTGGAGAGACAATCGATCAACTGCTAGGATATCTCACATGGAGAGACGCGAAGACGGCCTTGGTAATATTTAACCGAAATAAGGGGCTGACAACGATGGTCGAAAAAGCGGTAGCTGCCGTAAAAAAACACGCCAGTTATAAAGGCGGCCCCATGAAGGAAGGCGATACACGTTATCGCTATATCATGGGAAACAAGATGGGAAACAAG
>NZ_JBFUFF010000136.1:0-14157 GCF_056403555.1 Rhizobium sp. P2_G2 | reverse complement strand
ATTCTACACAGTGTCGGATACCCGGGATTCTGAGAAATGACTATAAAAAAAAGACCTAAAATAGGAGATGTGGTAGAGTTTTCGTCGGAAGACGGACTTTGTTACGCTCAATACTCTCATAAGCACCACAATTACGGGGCCCTACTAAGAGTTTTTCCGAGTTTCTACCAGAAACGCCCTTTGAGATTTGACGCTATTATCGCAAGTAAGCCGCAATTTTTGGCGTTTTTCCCACTGGGCGCCGCGGTTTCTAGAGGTGTTGTCGCACTTGTCGACCATTTGCCGCTCCCGGACGACGTCGGTCCCCTCCCACTATTCCGTGCGGGGGTGGCCGATCCTGCTACGGGAGTGACGAACGTTTGGTGGCTGTGGGACGGAGAAAAAGAGTGGCGTGTCGGTCATTTGACACGTGAGCAACGCAATCTGCCTATGCGTGAGACGATAAACGACACCCTCTTAATTGAAAGAGTTAAGTCTGGATATCGAGTGGAAACCCACGAGAATTAACACGCACGCCAAATCTGCCACACCTAAGAACTCATTCTTGTTAACAAGACGCTGCCAAATCGAAAACACGTTTCCAACGCCACTCCGCAGTAATAAGTTGTTAACCCTGTAGTGGCGGGATGTCTCTGTGCGTAACCTAAAATACCCTGTTGTTCTCCTGGTTGCGTTGCTGCAGGGTTGCGCTTCCGACGGCACTGGTGACCGTTGGAATGCGTTGATGGATGGGGTGGGCAAGAACACGGCGCTGGCCCATACCGACGCGCCGCGGACGAAAGTGGTTCGCAACGATGACAGGCTGACGTCGCAGGCCGCCTTCATGGTTCCCGGCACGGGACAGTTCGTCAATCCGGAGCCGGTGGCGATTTCGCATGTCACCGATGCCGGTGGCAAGGATGGGTATACGCTCAATCTCGTCGGCGCGCCCGTGGCCCAGGCGGCCAAGCAGATTCTCGGCGATATCATGGGCTATAACTATCTGGTCGACCCGCGGGTGCAGGGGCAGATCACTCTGCAGACCAGCAGTCCGGTGTCGAAGGACATGCTGCTCGAAATCCTCGAAACGTCGCTGGCCGTCAATCATGCGGCGATCGTCAAGCGCAACGGCCGCTACGACATCGTGCCGGAAACCGAGGCGCTGAAATCGGCGCCAGCCATCGATGTTTCCGGCCTGCGCGCCGCAGGGCCGGGCGTGCGGCTGCAGGTCATCCAGCTGCGCTATATCGCGGCCGACGAGATGAAGGGCATTCTCGATCCGATCGCCCGGCGCGGCTCGATCGTGCGGATCGACTCCAAGCGCAACTATCTCGTCGTTGCCGGCAACAGCGGCGAATTGGGCGCGATCCAGGATGCCGTCAACGTCTTCGATGTCGACTACATGAAAGGCATGTCCGTCGGCCTCTATCCGCTGAAGACCGCCAAGCCGGATGCGCTGGTCACCGAGCTCTATTCGGTGTTCGGGCTGGATTCCGGCACCAAGATCATCAAATTCATCCCCAATGATCGGCTCAATTCCGTGATGGCGATCACCTCGCGGCGCGATTACCTGCCCAAGGTCGCCGCCTGGATCCGGCAATTGGATCGGGTCGCCGAGAACAATGACGAACAGCTGTTCGTCTACCAGATCCAGAACCGGCCGGCGCAAGAACTGGCGGCCGTGCTGCAATCGGTGCTGACCAATGGCAGCACGACGCCCACAACGAACAATGTCGCCCCCAACCTGACGCCGACGGCCTATACGGCACAGCCGACGCAGACCGGCCAGACGACGCAGACGCCAACCCAGACGACCAGCGGGCAACCGACGGATAGCCAGGCTGATCCGAACGCTGCCGGACCCAAGATTGTCGCCGACATCGAAAACAATGCTCTGCTGATTTCGACAACCGCGCGCGAATATCATCGTATCGAGCAGATCCTGCAGCAACTCGACGTCGTGCCGACGGAAGTTTTCCTCGAAGCCGTGATCGCCGAAGTGACGCTGAACGACCAGCTGAAATATGGCATGAACTGGTATTTCGAGCACGGCAAGAACAGCTTTGCCCTGACCGACACCGACAATGGCGTGCCGACGCCGTCCTTTCCCGGCTTTTCCTGGACACATACGACCAATGACGTCCAATCTGCGCTGAGCGCGATTTCGAGCCTGACCAAAGTCAAGGTCATTTCCTCGCCCAACCTGATGGTGATCAACAACCAGCAGGCGACGCTGCAGGTCGGCGACCAGGTGCCGATCGTCACCCAGACGGCGACGAGCACGGTCACCAATGCGTCGGCGGTGGTCAATTCGGTGGAGCTTAAGGATACCGGCATCATCCTGTCCGTGACGCCACGGATCAACAATTCCGGCCGCGTCATGCTCGACATCGACCAGGAGGTCAGCGATGTCGTGCAGACGACGACGTCGGGCATCGACTCCCCGACCGTCCAGCAGCGCAAGATCACCACGCGGGTCGTCGTCAACGATGGCGAGAGCCTGGCGCTCGGCGGCCTGATCCAGGAAAAGAAATCGCTTGCCGAGAAAAAGCTGCCGATCCTTGGCGACGTGCCGGTGCTGGGCAATGCGTTCAAGGCGAAGATCGATGGCATCGAGCGGACGGAATTGATCATTTTCATCCGTCCACGGGTGGTGCGCAGCCTCGACGAGGCGCGCGAGGTGACGGAAGAATTCCGTGCCAAGATGGATTTCGGCAAGTCCGACACGCCGGCGCAGCGGATCAAGCGGGATTTGAAAAGGCTGGTGCAATGATGAGCGCAATGCTTCTCATCCAGCTCTTCATTCTCGTGCTTGGGCTGGCGATCATCGCGATCGTCGATTTTCGCACACGGACGATCCCGGATTGGGTTCTGGTCCTGCTGGCCGCAGTCGGCCTTGGTTTTCAGACCTTGGCGATCTCGCCGCTTGCAGCTTTGGCGAGCGTCGTCTTCTACTTTTCATGCTTCTGGCTGATCCGCAAAGCCCACCACCTGACAACCGGCAGGATCGGTCTTGGATTTGGCGACGTGAAGATGGCAGGCGCCGCCGGCGCCTGGATCACGATCGGCGCAGCACCCCTGTTCATCGGCCTAGCCTCCCTCACCGCCTTGGTTTCCGTTGCATGTGCCGCGGCCTTCGGCGGTTCGGCGGTGTTGAAGCAAAGAATTCCTTTCGGCCCCTTCCTCGGATTCAGCCTGCTGGTCTGTTGGATCCTGAGGGTCAGCGACATCGGTGTGGATGGTTTCTATGATGCGTTTTCGATTGGCTGACCGTCGGTCTCATAAGCAGGTCGAACCCCCTCGCCCGCTCGGGCCGACGGATGGCTTCACGCTTGTCGAATTGCTGGTCGTGCTGGCGATCATCGGATTGGTTGCGGCACTCGTGGCGCCGCGCGTGCTGAATTATCTGTCGACGGCCAAGGTCGAGACGGCAAAAGTCCAGATCAAGAACCTGCAGAGCGCGCTGGAACTCTATTCGCTCGATGTCGGCAGTTTCCCGTCGGCCGATGACGGGCTTGCGGCTTTGGCGAAGCAGCCAGCCGATGCCGCCAATTGGCACGGCCCCTACCTGAAAGGCGCCGACGAATTGCTCGATCCCTGGGGCCACAAATATGTCTATGTCGCCCCCAGCGGCGACAATGAGGCGGTCGTCAGATCGCTTGGACGCGACGGCAAGGAAGGCGGCACCGATCTCGACGAGGATATTCCGAAGTGAGCCTCGGCAGCCGATCATCGCCCGTGCCGCCTTCGGCCATCAACGAATTGTTCGATTGGTGGACGACGGAACTTCGCACCTGGCTCGGCGGTTCGCGCAGATCACCGGTTGCCACTAAAGAAGCCCGGCCGGCCGATATCGTCGTCACCCGTGGCGCCATCCTCGCCGGCGAGACGAAGACGCCGTTCGGCGCCGGCCAGGCCGATGCCGCCATCGCCTCTTTGCTGCAGGGAAAACGAGGCGGGCGGAGAAAATTGAATGTCCAGCTGGCCAGCGATCGTTTCGTCGTCAGGCAACTTTCGGGCCGCAGGCTGCCCCTCTCCCGCGCCTACCAAATGGCACAATTGGATATTGCGGCCAACACGCCCTTCTCGGTCGACGACGTCCATGTCCTCTTTGCACGCGGCGGCGTGAACCAGGCCACCGAATATGTGATCGTCAAGCGGGACATTCTCGATCCGCTGATCGAAGCGATAAGAACCCATCGCTATCGCCTGGGCGAGCTATCTTTCGACCGGAAGGTTTTCGCGCAGCCGATCGAACCCTATGCGGTCGAATTTTACAATGGCGAAACCGGCAGCCTGTTTGCCTGGCTGCGCAAGCGGCTGTTTATCGGCTGTCTGATTGCCGCTTCATGCCTGATCTTCTGGAACGGCTTTGCCGCGGTTCAAAGTGCTGCGGCTGCGGTGGACGACCGGATCGCCACAGAAGAGCCGGCTGCGGCAAAGGCGCGCGCGGCATTCAAGAAGCAGGCGGCCTATGTCTCGAAAGTACAAGTCCTCAATCGCGAGGTGACGACCTACATTCCGGCGACGCGGATCTTGGCAGAACTGACACGCATCATCCCCGATGACACCTATCTCACGGATTTCACCATTCGGGACCAGAGAATCCAGCTGTCCGGCTTCTCCGCATCGGCCGCGCGGCTGATCTCGATCATCGACGCCAGCCCGCTGTTCCAGAACCCACATTTCACCACGGCCGTCATCAAAGTGCCGGAGGGCAAGGGCGAGCAGTTCAGCATGGAACTGGAGTTGCGCCATGCTGGCTGATGTCCTGACGCGCCTCTATGCCAGCACCCCTGGAATGCAGCGGCTCTACGCGGCGCTTATCCTGCTGGTGGTCGCCACGGCGGTGGCATGCGTGATCACCTTCGCCGTCTCCACCCTGACCGGCGCCTATGCGGAGCTCAGGGAACGGCGGCTCTATCTCGGAAATCTGCTGCTGATCTCGGAAGCGGCAAAGGGCCTGGACAAACCGGCGGTGGCCGAACCCGTGGCCGGTGATATCTTTCTTCAGGGCAAGAGCCGGGAGGTCATTGGCGCCGAACTGCAGAACTGGCTGGGCAATGCGGCGCAGGATGCCGGCGCCGCATTGCAGTCGATCGAAAGCGATGCCGGCAGCGATCGCGGCCCCGCATCCATCGGCTTATCGGCCAATATCGACGGCAATTGGAAGTCGATCGAAAACGTCGTCTTCCGCATCGAGACAGCCAAGCCGGTTCTGTTCGTTCATGACCTCGAAATCCAAGCCGGTTCCTCGCCCGGGGAGAACCAGGAGCCTCGGGTGACGATGCGCATTGCCTTTCACGGGATAACGCGCCTGTCGGACAAGGCCGGCCCGTGATGAATGCGCTCGCCATGCTCAAACTGGTTGCCCTGGCCGCTGTCGGCGCCGCTGTGTATGCCAGTTTCCGGCTGGATTTCGACATCCGGCCCATTCGGGAGGTGGCGCATGCTTCTCAGCGCACCGTCGTCCCGGCCAAAGTCAGCGGCGTGAAACAGCCGCTCACCGGCGACGACGTCGCCGCAAACGAGGCGCGACCGCTGTTCAACGCGTCGCGTCGTCCCTTCGTCGCCAAGGTGGTGCAGGTCGCGGCACAGAGAAGCATCGACAACATCGCGCCGAAAGTGCCGGTCGCTCCCCGGCGCATCCGCCTGCTCGGCGTCAATATTTTCGGAACGAGTGCCTCGGCGCTTCTGCAAAATCGGGAGACCAAGGAAATTCGATGGATCAGGCAAGGCGCGGCATTCGATGGTTGGGTGCTTGTCCGAGCCGACAAGGCAAGCGCGCATTTCACCTGTTCGCAAAAAGGCGCTCCGGACTGTAGCTATGATGTTGAACTCTATGCCGCCCGCCAATCCGAATAGATCAGGCGACAAGCGCAACGAGGGCTTTTTCCTCGTCGGCGTCTTGGTGTTCTGCTTTATCCTCATTCCGGTGATCGCCACCTTTGCGCAAACGTCAAGAACGGCGGCCAGCGCAACCGACGCTGCCAACGAACGCTACAAGATCGAATTTCTGGCTGCCGGATTGACCGAGGCCTTTGCGTCCCGCCTTGGGACGGACCGCGATTTTCTCCGCCAGTTTGCCGATTACGATTCCATCAGTTGCCAGTTCCAGAACCTGGCTTTCCGCTTCCGCCTGCAGGATCATGACGGCAAGATCGACCTCAACGATGCCAGCAGCGCCTTGCTGATCGCCGGGTTCAAAGCCGCGGGCGTGTCGGAGCAGCAGGCGCAGATCCTGCAACAATTCGTCGAAGCGTCCCGGAGCAACAACAGCCTCGCTCCGGAGGCCGCCGAGGCGCTCTCCAGCCTTGCGAGCCTGAAGCACGCGCCATTCGAGCGTGTCGAGGAGGTCAATGACGCCATTGAAGCGCTCAAACTGGCCCCCATCGATCTCCAACCCTATTTCACCATCTACAGACGCGCCGGCGATGTCGAATACAACACCGCCGCCAAGAGCCTTCGCGACATCATCGATGCGACGCCGCAGATCAAGGATCAGGTTTCGCCCGATAATGGGAGCTTCAGCTATCTCGACATAGCGGTCGACGCCGCGCGACCGAACGGGATCCGCTATGCCTTGCTCAAGACCTATGTGCGGCTGACAGAGCAAGGCGATGTGCGGGAAGTGGCGAGCAAGGTGCTCCATGGCGACCCAACCACGCCTTCGGCAAGGGAATACAGGACCGAATTCTGCGGGTCGCTCCTGGGGCTCGAAGGGGATGCCGCCGCCCATGTATGAGCTGGAGGAAAAGTCGATCGATGGTTTTTATGCCTATCTGCTCGACGCCGGAGCGGCCACGGACGACGCCGTCCAGCGCGCCAGAAGCGCCATCCGCTCCACCGGCCAACCGCTCGATGTCGTCGCAACCGAACTCGGCCTGCTCAAGGAAGCCGAACTGGTCGTGCATCTGTCGAAATATCTCGATATGCCTGTGGCAGGCCCGCCGGAGCAGGAGGATTATCTCCCCCTGCTCGCCAGGCTCGGTATCGACTATGCCGGCGACCGCGGCATATTTCCCCTGCGGCTCGATGAAAAATTGGAGCTCGCCTTTGCCAATCCGTTCGATATCGCGACCGGCGATATCGTCAGCTATTTTTTCGATGCCGAACTGGAGCCGCGTCTCATTGCCCGATCGGCCGTCGTCAACCTCTGCACGGAGGCCAGATCCATTCTCGCCAGCGATGCGCCCGATATCGCCACCGCCGCACCGGACGAAGCGCTGGAGGAAGATATCGATCGTCTGCAGGACATCGCGCTGTCCGCCCCTGTAGTCAGCCTTGTCAACCGGATCACCCAGAGAGCGTTCGAGGAGAACGCGACGGATATCCATATCGAGCCTCTGAGCGATCACGTGCAGATCAGGCTGCGCAAGGACGGGCTGCTCGTGCCTCTCGAACAGGCGTCCCGGCAATTGCTGGCCGGCATTTCGTCGCGCATCAAGATCCTGTCGAAGCTCAATATCGTCGAAAGGCGGATACCGCAGGATGGCCGGATGCGGCTTTCCATTCGCGGCCATGAAGTCGATTTCCGTGTTTCGATCGTGCCGAGCGCCCATGGCGAGACGATCGCACTGAGACTTCTGCACAATCGCGGCATGAGCCTCGATCTCGCCGAACTCGGCTATGAGCCGGCCGCGCGCGCCGAGATCACCGCGCTGGCGAAAAACCCCAACGGCATCCTGATCATCACCGGCCCCACCGGCAGCGGCAAAACCACGACCCTCTATTCACTTGTCTCGATGCTCAACCGCACCGAGACCAAGATTTTCACCGTCGAGGACCCGGTCGAATATCGGATCGACGGGATAACCCAATTGCAGGTCAATGCCGCCTTGGGCCTCGACTTTGCCAAGGCCCTGCGATCGATCCTGCGACAGGATCCCGACATCATCCTGGTCGGCGAGATCCGCGACAAGGAGACGGCGCAGATTGCCATTCAGGCGGCGCTCACCGGCCATCTGGTCCTGACAACGCTGCACACCAACAGCGCCGCGGGAGCACTGACGCGGCTCACCGACATGGGCGTCGAGCCCTATCTCATCGCCGCTACAGTCCGCGGCATTATCGGCCAGAGGCTCGTCCGCACCTATTGCGGCAGCTGCCATGGCGACGAGGCCCGCGCCCAGGGTTGCCGGACCTGCGGCGGCTCCCGGTTTTCCGGCCGGACGGTGGCCTATGAAATCCTCAATGTCAGCCCCGACATTGCCGCCATGGTCAGCACCGAGGCGCGCGAAATGGACATCCTGCGCCAGGGCCAGAAGGAGGGCATGGTGACGCTGGCCGATTACGGCAAGAGCCTTGTCGCCAACAACCGCACCTCGGCGCAGGAAGTCGCCCGTTCCGTCAGTCTGGGAGCCGAACAGTGAAGACCTTCCGCTACCGCGCCTATGCCGCAACAGGCGGATCGATCGAGGACGGCAGGCTCGAAGCCGAAAGCCGGTCGGAGGCGGCGCGCCTGCTTGCCAGGCGCGGCATGCAGCCATTTCAGCTCGACGAAGAGGGTCGACCGGCGAGCAGGTTCTCGCTGCCGCGCTACGAATCCTCCACCAAAATCAACCTGACCCGGCTCTTCCAGGATCTGGATGTGCTGATGGCTGCGGGGTTCAACATCGATGCGGCGCTGACCGCGGTTGCCGCCGGAACGCGCAACCGAAAAGAAGTCGACATATTGAACGCGGTGCTGACGCATCTGCGCGGTGGCCATGCGGTTGCCGAGGCATTTGCGAAAATACCGGCGCTGCCGGAGGATATCGTGCCGCTGCTTGAAAGCGGCGAGAGTTCAGGCCGCCTCGACAAGGTCGTCAGCGCGATCRCCAACGACCTGTTGAAGCAGGAGGCGCGCCGGGCCGCCCTGATCGAGGCCCTGGTCTATCCGGTTTTCCTGGCCGTGGCGATGTGCGTCGCTTTGGGCGTCATCACTTTCTATCTCGTTCCGGCGCTGATGCCGATTTTCGACAATGCCGAGGCCAAGAAGCCGGTCATCCTGTCAGCCTTGGCCTCGGTCAACGCGCTGGTCACGCAGAACCTCGATCTTCTTATTATCGCCGCCATCGTCGCCGCCCTCGCTCTGCTCGGCTTCAGCCGCCATCCCGCAAGCGGCCGCATCCTGGTCGATATGCTCCGGAAAGTGCCACTGCTGGGCACGACGATCCACAAGCGCGCAGTGACGCGCTATCTGCAAGCCTTGGCGCTCCTGACCGGCAACGGCGTGCCCATCAACCAGGCGCTCGGGCTCGGCATCGCTGCATGCCCGGTCAAGAGCTACCATCCGAAACTGCAGGAGGTCCGAAAAAAGGTCGTTCAGGGTGCGGCTTTTGTCGCAAGCCTCAAAGCCTCCGGCCTTGTCGATGAATCCAGCCTGGCGCTGCTGAGCGTCGGCGAGGAAGCCAACCGGCTGCCGGAAATGGCCGAACGCGCCGCCTATCTCATCGAGCGGGATACGACGCGCCAACTCGACCGGCTGCTGAAAGTGCTCACCCCGGCGATCACCATCACCATGGGCCTGGTGATCGGCAGCCTGGTCATCTCGGTGATGAGCGCCATCCTCGATATCAACGACCTGGCGTTCAAATGACGACAGGCGGGGTCAGCGACAAACAGGCCGGCTTCACCCTTTTGGAAGTCCTGATCGTGCTCGCGATCACTGCCGTCGTGTTCGGACTGAGCTTCGCCAGCCTATCCATCCTCAGGAATCGCGCCTCGCCGGACAAGCTGGGGATGCAGATTGCGCGTCTGCTCAATGATGTCAGAGAACGGGCAACGACCCTGGCGCGACCCGAAATGGCGATCATCGACATGAAGAGCAAGATCGTCAGCAGCAGCTTCGACGATCCGATAGAGCTGCCCGCCTCGTTCAAGCTCGTCGTGACCGTTGGCCGCGAAATCGTTTCAGACAAAGAGCAGCTGCAGGTACAGTTTCTGCCCGATGGCACCTCTTCCGGCGTCGACATCGTTCTGTCCGACACGAAAGGCCAGTCGAGCAGGGTAGAGACGAACTGGCTGACCGGGCTGACACGCCAAGTGCCTCCGAATGGCTGAACGGCTGCACGGCTCGACCGATGGCTTCACGCTGATCGAGGTCATCATCGCGTTCCTGATGCTGGCCATGGTGCTCGCCAGCACAGCGCTCTCCGTCTCCTATTCCAGCCGCCTCTATCGGCGAGCGGATGAGGCAAGAGCGGCGCGGGGCCTGGCTGAACAGCTGGTTGCCGAGAAACTGGTGCGAACACCGCAACAGCCCGAACAGGAATCTGGCACCAGCGACGAAATTCGCTGGACGATCGCACGAAAAATCCTCTCGAGCCATTTTGGCGCCGGTGGCGGCAATCTGGTCAGCTTCGATCTCGACCTCAGGGATCGTAGTGGCAGGCTGATCGATCGCTACAGCTCCGTCTATGTCGAGCACTCCCATGAATAGTCAGGCAAATGACGGCTATTCCTTGCTCGAACTGCTGGTCGCACTGGCCTTGACTGCATTGATTGCCGCTTTGATGTCCGAGGTCATTCCTCAGCTCCACCCGTTGCGGCAGATCCAGGCGAAAAACGACGCACAGAAGACCATCGACCGCCTCGCTGATGTCGTCGCCCAGGACATAGGGTCCGCCTTGGAATTGCCGCTTGCCGGCAGTGACACTTTCCAGCCGATGATCGGCAATCCCCAATCCATTCGCTTTCTCGCCGTCGTCAGAACCGGATTTGCGACGGAAGGATTGCGCGAGGTCAGCTATGGACTACGGTCTTCGCCAAATGGAACCGGTGCGCTGGTTCGCAAAACAGCGCTACGCCGCTTTGCGCGTGAGCCGTCCGCGACGACATCCACTGACGACGAATTATATGTGATCAGCCAGATCCGGTTTCAGTATTTGAACCGCAATATCCCAGACCGGTCAGAATGGCAGGAGACTTGGACGGCCCCCCGCAAACTGCCTGGCGCGATCCGCGTCACATTGGCGATCGGCAGCGTTGAGGAGACAAGAACGATTGCATTTCGTGGCGAGTGATGAATTGCATAGGCCCCGTCGGCGACGTGAAATCGTCTGGGCTGTCGAATGATCCAATTGTCTCCGAAGGGAGAGGAGGACAAGCTGCACGCTTGGTGAAAATCTTCGCCGACATCGCGTCGGCGACACTCGAACTCAACGGTCAGAGGTCGGACAGAAAAAGCTTGGTGGGCGATGACGGACTCGAACCGCCGACATCTTCGGTGTAAACGAAGCGCTCTACCAACTGAGCTAATCGCCCGCGCCGTGTGCGGTGCGGCTCTCCTAGTCGGTTCGGCCTGAAAGCGCAAGCGCATAATCGTGGGTGTCCACACCTGGAGTTCAAGGCGTGGACGCCGGGCGGTCGAGCGTGGCGGCTTCTCAGCCCGTTGCGACCACCACGATGCAGTCGCCGGGGCCGAAGCTCAATCTTGCGGATTTCACCGGATTGATGCGTATTCCGCCCAGCCGGCGATGGTCTTCCTCGATGCCGTTCTTGCGGTAGCCGATGGCGATTTCGTTGCGTTCCAGTGCAGCCAGCGCCACCGTGTAGAAATCCACCTCGGTGTCGAGCGCCACGTAATCGCTCGCGGTTCTGAGATAAAGCTCGGCGCCCTGCTCGTCGAGCAGGCTGGCGAAGATCTGCTCCATATATGGGTTTTCCGATGCCTGGGCGAGCATCAGGCTGACGAGCTTATTGCTGACGACGAAATCGTCGGCGCGGCTCACTTCGGCCAGTTCGCGGTTGCGCACGTCGATCATCTCGCTGACCACGTTCGCATGGCGGCTCGATTCCTCGGCGACCTGGCGCAGATGCAGAAGCGTCACCAGCGTGCGCGTGTCGGCAGCCTGCGGCGCCAGGTCCTCATGATAGCCGAGGACCAGGATATGATCGTAGTCCAGCGGGTCGAGCGAGCGGATGACGCTGCGCGAGGACGAATCGCCGTGCCTGATGTCGAGGCGCAGCCTGTCGTCCGAAAGCTTGATCTCGGCCGCCTGCCTGGCGAACGCCCCGGCATCGGCGACGACGGTCAGCAGCGAGCCGGGCGCCACGAAGCGTGAAAGCTCTGCCGCGACCAGCGGCGCGCGCCGGTTCCAGCCGAGCAGCAGCGTATGCTCGGGCTTGACCGGCTTTTCCACTGCCGGGCGGATGGCGGTGCGATCGAATTTGCCCTGGAAAGGTTTTACCTTGATCTTGTCATCGTCCTCGGCGATCAGCACCAGCCGCTCGCCCTCGACGATCCGCCGGTCGTTGGCGGAGTTGAGTTCGACCTTGCCGGCCGTGTCGACCACGCCGATCACGGTCGAGCTCTCATAGAACATGGTCGCGGCGGCGAAGGATTTTCCAACAACGGCCGGCTCCTCGATGGCGTAGATTTCCGAACCGTCGAAATCGAGCAGCTCGGTATAGACAGCGCTGAGACCCGGCTGGCGGCTCGAATGCACGATGATGCGCGAGATCAGGTCGTCGGCGAGCACCAGTTGCGCCTCGTCGCCACCGACGATGCGCGCGAGCTCGGCATTGTCGGTGTCGCGGATTTCGGCGGCGATGCGGTATTTCTCCTTGCGCCGGTTCGGCGCCTGGGTCAGCGCCAGGATGGTCTTGATGGTGCTGGAATCGGGGTCGTCGGCATCCGGCGACAGAATGATGATCGAGCGCGATTCATGCGGGTTGACGATAGCGAGGTCGTAGAGGTCGGTGGGATCGCCACTGCGGCAGATGATCTTGGTGTTCTTGAGATCGGTGATCTTGCCGGCGATTTCGTCCTCCATCTCCACCTTGTCGCGATTGGCCATCACGACGATGCGCGGACGGCGCCGGCTCTCATTGGCGATGACCAGTTCGGAGATGACGTCGAAGATCGAGGGCGACCAGTTGAGGATGATGGTGTGGTCATGTTCGAGCACCATCGAGCGGCCCTTGCGCAATTCGTCAAGCTTGGCCTCGATGCCGGAACTGAGAATACCGATCAGGGTCGAAACGACGAAGATGCCGGAGAGCGTCACCAGGAGCATGACGAAGCGGAAGTCCCAGCCCGTGTCGCCGCCCATCGTGCCGGAGTCGAGCGTGCGCATCAGCGCTTCCCAGGTCGCCTCGCCGAAACCCAGCTTGTCCCCGCCCTGCTGCGTGACGCCGGAAATCGAGATGAAGCCGCCGAAAACGACGATGATGGCAAGCGAGATTATGCCGAGCCAGCCGATCAGCGCGCCGGTGCCCGCGCCCATGGTGCGGTCGAACAGGTAGCGCAACTTGGCACCGAGACTGTGTTTGGATTTCATTTGGTTCCTCGATCGACCGGATTCGCGATATGCGGCCGATCCGCCAATAGAGCATTTTCAAAGTGCATAAAATCTGTTAGTTGCGATTTTCATTGTCGTGAATGTCGCAGTGCCGTCAAAAGGATGTGATATTCGCAGGAAGATGCGCGTTGCTGCGGCTGGCGCCGGAATTTTCCGAGAAGGTTGTGGCTACCCGGTCGGCGATCGCTGATCGCCCGCGCGAAGGATTGAACGGATAGATGTGGGGATTGATTGTGGAATACCGCTGGGCCATTGCCATCGGGATCATCGTGCTCGTGCCGGTGGCGGCGATCGCGTTCTTCCTGTCGACACTGCAGCTGTTCGGCAATTTCGATGAAGTCATCCCCGGCGAATATTATCGCTCCGCCCAGCCGACACCGTCCAACCTCGACCGCTATGTCAACAAATACGGCATCAAGACGGTACTTAATTTGCGCGGACTGAACACCGGCGATCAATGGTACCGCGACGAGGTGGCGGAGGCACAAAAACTCGGCGTCAAGTTCGTCGATTTCAAGATGTCGGCCCGCAAGGAGCTCACCGATGCGCAGGTCGAGAAACTGATCGAGATCCTGCACGATGCGCCGAAGCCTATCCTCGTGCATTGCAAATCCGGCTCCGACCGCACCGGACTGGTGTCGGCGATCTATCTCTACAAGATCGCCGGGCGCAGCGAATCGGAGTCCGAAAAGCAGATTTCCTTCCGCTACGGCCATATCGGCATCCCTTACATCTCCGAAGCAATCGCCATGGATCGCAATTGGGAGCGGCTGGAAAAGTCGCTTGCCGCCGGGTCGTGAGGAAAAACCTGGTCCATCGGCCGTGCCATGAAATCGGTGGCGCGTTGGTCGTGAGGGCGCAACGCGCTCCCTTCCTCGCCCCCCTGTAGGAG
>NZ_JBFUFF010000135.1:0-14278 GCF_056403555.1 Rhizobium sp. P2_G2 | reverse complement strand
CCGATAACGATCCGGGGGCCCCAATAGCCGCGGTGCCAGCGACCATGATACCAGTGGCCGCGGTGCCAGCCGCGATGGTGCCATCCGTGGTGCCAGCCGTGATGCCAAACAGACCGTGCCTCGACAGTCGTTGAAAGCGAAAGGGCGGCAAGGGCGGCGGCGACGGCGCCGATCACGATTCTTCTCATCTGCCATTCTCCTGAGTTCGGCGGCAAAGTGGATCCGCTCGCATCTGTTTTGGTCCTGGTGCCCACCGACAAGATCGCTTCCCCATGAGCGTCACCACAGTCACGCCAGGGACCGGACGGCACATTGATCTGAAGCAAAGCGCCGACGGCAAGTTCAGGTTTCAACGTCTTCGAATACCGGCGCCGCGTTCGCCGGGCGCGACTTGCCGAACCTCATCCGGGACGGTTGTCAGCCCAACCGATGGCTGTGAGGCCTCCCAAGTCCTTGGTCTTCCCGTGCTTTTCGAGACGCCGTAATCCCCTGCCCGCGTACGCCCGGTTTTGAGAACTAAGCCCTTCTAAAGTTGACCCGGCCGGAGCTCATATTGATCTGCGACAACCGGGCAATGAATTCCTAAGCTACATTCAAAAGAGTGTTTATGTTTGCTAACAGTACAGGAGCGCGCGATGCCTCTACAGATTCTCGTGCCATTGCATACATATCTGGATGGAAACTCGCCCAACCTTGCTTCGCACGTAGGAGCTGCCGCAAGTCACCTCGGAGGCGAGGCATATCTTTTGACCATGCATGCTGACTTCCCCTCGTTTCACAGTCCGCTTGCAGATGTCATTCTTGACGTCCCAGCCATGGTTCAGTTTGCCAAGATGCGCTGCCAGGAAAACGCCGCTGTTCTGATCAGGGCCATCCGGTCCGAGCTGGAGCAGCGCGGCGTTAAAATGCACAGCCTCGAGGCCGATTATCTTCCCACTGAACTGGCGAATATCGTTATCGATAGCTGCAAGTACCATGATCTCAGCATCCTTGGCGTCGGCCGCCATGATGCTGCGCTGTGCGGCACAGCTGAGGCGGCGATTTTCGGCTCCGGGAAGCCGGTGCTGCTTGTCCCGGAAGACTTGCCAGCCGCGTGTTATGACCATGTTGCGATCGCTTGGGACGGCAGCCGTGTCGCCGCCCGTGCAGTGGCGGATGCCTGGCCGTTTCTGCTTCGCGCCACGTCGATTTCCATTCTCTGTGTTGACGATGAAAAGCCACTGCCGGAGAACAACATCACGGCCCGGCTTGCAGAATACCTCTCCCACCATGGCCTGAAAGCGCATGGATATGTTATCCAGACACGCGCGCAACCGATCGCCGAAACGCTACAGGATCATTCACTTTCAATTGGCGCCGGTCTGCTCGTCATGGGTGGCTACGGCCATAGCCGCATCAGGGATTTCGTGCTGGGCGGTGCGACGGGCGGCATTCTGAGGGCTCTCAAGCTTCCCGCACTGCTGTCGCATTGAATTGCATATGGAGTGCGTTGGATCAATATTCTGAGTTTGAAGCTGCTACCACGGAAGGACGGACTATGAATACGCCTCTCTCCTTTTCCCCCGCGCAACGGTTCCTGCATTGGGCGATCGCGCTTCTGGTTTTCTTCAATCTGATTTTCTCGGACGGCATCGAAGAGTGGAACAGGGCCATGTATCGGACAGGCTCCACAACGGCCGAGCAGGTGTCCGGGGCAAACATCCATGCTTATGTGGGGATCGCCATCCTCCTGCTTGCCCTCCTGCAGCTCTTGTTGCGTTTCATGATCGGGCGTCCCGCCACGCCGCCGGATGAGCCCGTCCTGTTTCAATGGGCGGCCAAGTTGACGCATCTGGCGCTCTACCTGCTCCTATTTGCCATGCCCTTGACTGGCATCGCTGCCTATTATTTCGGATATCGCAGTGCCGGAGACATTCATGCTGATGTTTTGAAGGCTATCCTCTGGGTGGTTGTCGTCGGACATGTCCTCGGAGCGCTGGCGCATCACTTCTATTGGAAAACAGACGTACTGCGCAGGATGACGATTGGCTGATCCGGTGGGGCGGACAAGGTCCCTGGCCCCTCCCGCGGCCAGTGCAATCGTCGTGAGAAACTCTCAATCACGGACACGATAAATGAGCAGATTGCATTCCGAGAGCCATCTCGTGTCCCGCATCGGCTGGCTGCGCGCCGCAGTGCTCGGAGCGAATGACGGCATTGTCTCGACGGCCAGCCTGATCATGGGTGTGGCGTCCGCCTCCGCCGGGAGGTCTGAGATATTGGTGGCGGGCGTGGCGGGTCTCGTCGCTGGCGCGATGTCTATGGCGGCGGGCGAATATGTTTCCGTCAGCTCGCAATCCGACACCGAGATCGCCGACCTCGCCCGTGAGCAGATGGAACTTGACACCCAACCGGAAGCCGAGCTCGACGAACTCACGCAGATCTACGTGCACCGTGGCCTGACATATGATCTCGCACGCCAGGTCGCGGTGCAGCTGACGACACATAATGCACTTGACGCCCATTCTCGTGATGAGCTCGGCATTGTCGAACATATGGCAGCGCGTCCAGTCGAAGCCGCGCTGACGTCAGCGGCGACTTTCGCCGTCGGCGCCGCCTTGCCGCTGCTGATGRTGGTCGTGTCGCCTGCGCCCAGTCTGGTATACTCCGTGGCTATCGCGTCACTGCTTTTCCTCGCGCTCCTCGGCGCGGTGGGAGCCAAGGCAGGCGGGGCGAATGTGATCAGGGCGACGACGCGCGTCACCTTTTGGGGTGCACTTGCAATGGCGCTGACCGCCGGCATCGGCGCCCTGGTCGGCACCGCCGTCTAGGAACTCGCCACACCTAAAGTTCGGCGATCACCTCGGCAAGCATCGAGCGCACCTTCCCGGCCAAAGCCTTCAGCATCTCGTTGTCGATGGCCCGCATCGAGGCAACAGGGTCGATCGCGCTCACCATGATGTCGCCGCCGCCGATCGATCTCACGATCACATTGCACGGGAGCATGGCGCCCACCTTTGGTTCGATTTTCATCGCCTCAAACGCCATGCGCGGGTTGCAGGCACCGAGGATGAGGTAGTCGTTAACGTCTGCGTCGATCTTGTTCTTCATCGTCGCCCTGACGTCGATCTCTGTCAGGACGCCGAATCCGTGCCTGGAGAGCGCAGCCTTCGTCCGCCCGACGGCATCTCCGAAACTGGTTCCTGCAAGGGTGCGGTCAAGAGTGTAGGTCATCTGACACCTCCTTGATTTTGACCGCATCGAGGTTAGCGCAACAACCGCCGGGGTCCATGACCGAGGTCAATTGCAGCGCGCCCAACCTCTTTTCAGACAGCCATGTGGCTCCGGGCGAAACTTCGGTTTCCCCGGAGCGCAAGGCGGCGATTCTGGTCCTTCTTTCCGGTCGGTGGAAATCGGCCGAATAATGTGCCGCAACGAAATCACTCTGCACGCTTCCGGCCCGTGATCATGGCGCGAACGAGGTTTTCCTTATGTTCGAAGCTGGCGAGAATAACGCCTGCGATGTGAAGGCCGACGAGACCAAGTGTCAGATTGACCAGAAGCTGATGCGCTTCTTCAACCCATTCGACACCCCAAAAGGCATCGGTGGTCATCATATAGCCTGTCGCGGCAATACCGGATATCGCGGCAATGAGCGCCACGACCATTGCGCCGCCGGCCGGGTTGTGACCGATATAGCGCTTGGCCCGCATGGTCACGCTGTCCCGGAGAAAGCCGAGCGTCGTGCGGGGGCTGTAGATGAAATCCGAGAACCGCGCATGACTGGTACCGACGAAACCCCAGAGGATGCGCACGGCCAGCAGACCGATGATCGCATAGCCTGAAAGGATATGCGCCTTCTTCCACTCCTCTCCCGTCAGATAGGAAAAGGCGAACAGCGCCACCAGGCTCCAGTGGAACATGCGCACCAATGGGTCCCAGACCTTGACCTTCGGCGGCGAGCTTTCGCCCGCCGCATCCAAATCCAGCGCAGCCATGATCATTCGTTCTCGTTGCCGACCGCTTCGCCGGTCTCCGGGTTGAACACGGCCTCCACCTTGTTGCCTTTCGCATCCATGGCATAGACTTCGTAGCAGCTGCCCTCGATCTTGATGCGGCGCACGTCGAGGCCCGCGGCCTTCGCCTTTGCTTTGATGCCGTCCTTACTCATCCACTTGTCCTGAGCAGCATTTGTGCAGCTCTGGCCTTCTTCGGCGCGGGCAAGGCCGGCCGAGACGGCAGTGATGAGGAGGGTTGCAAGGATGATCTTCTTCATTAGGTTATCTCCATAGAAAACCCAGGAGCGACGGTGCTCTTCTGGTCGACAAACAACCTATGAAACCAGAGCTGACCAAGACCTGATCGCAATTGTCAGCTTCTTGTCATCTTGACCAAGCTATTCATCAGAGATGTGCATGCGTCACCCGCTCGTTCTCTTGTCGTTTCTCTGCCTGAGCATGCTCCTCGGCGTTGCACCGGCATATGCGGGTGATATCGACGAGACGCCGTCCCAGGACCAGCTTCACGAACTGGTCCTGAAAGGGAAGATTCTCTCCCTGGCGACGTTGAAGTCCCAGGTGTTGGCGCGATTGCCAGGGGAGTTGATCGATGTCAGTGTCGCCCGTGGAGATGACGCTATCGTCTATGAATTCCGGATTTTGCGTGAGGACGGTCAGGTCACCGAAGTCGAAGTCGACGCCGCCTCCGGCAAAATCATCGAAATAGAGAACGAATGATGCGCCTGCTCCTTGCCGAAGACGACCCGCTTATCGGCCGCGACGTGACTGCCCATCTCACAAGGGCCGGATTCAATGTTGTACACGAAAAGGATGGCGAGGCGGTTCTGTTCGCAGGCGAGCACGAGGACTTCGCTGCCGTCATCCTCGATCTGGGTCTGCCCAAGATCGATGGGCTCACGATCCTCAAGCGATGGCGGGCGAGTGGCCGGGACATGCCGGTCATTATCCTCACCGCTCGCGGGAACTGGGAGGAACGGGTCGAGGGTATCAACGCCGGAGCCGACGATTATCTTGGCAAGCCGTTYCGCATTGCCGAACTCCTCGCCCGGCTGCACGCGATACTGCGCCGGTATTCCGGCCAAGCCAACCCCATTCTGTCTTCTGGCCCGGTGTCCATCGACACCCGTAGACGCACCGTCATGGTCGATGGGGTGCCGGTCGACGTCACGCCTCTGGAATACAAATGCCTGGCGGTGCTGATGCAGAATCGCGATCGCGCCATCTCCCAGTTGGAACTCACGGAACAGCTCTACGCGCAAGACTTCGAACGGGAGAGCAACTCGGTCGAGGTCCTGATCGGAAGGCTGAGAAAGAAGCTCGGCAAAGACACGATTCTCACGAGACGAGGCTTCGGCTATCAGATCGCCGCGGACGAAGTGGCATGAGGTCGCTCCACGGCCGCTTCATCATAATCTCCCTCGTCGCTGTCTCCGTCTCGCTGGCGGCAGCTTCCGGTGCATTCATCCAGATCTTCGCCGACAGCTACGGCAAGCGTATCCAGAACGAGCTCACTGGTCACATCAACCGGCTGGCCGCCGTGCTTCGCTTCTCCGCCGACGGCAAACTCGAAGTGCCCGCAAACCCAGCCGACAACCGCTTCATCACACCTTATGGAGGGCTGTACTGGCAAATCGACGATCCCTCGGACAAAGTGGAGCTGCGCTCCCCGTCCCTGTTCGACTATGCTCTTCCCCTCCCCGCCGATGAGGCGCATCCAGTCGGCGTCATGCACCAGTATCGCTTGCCGGGTCCGGACAGCAAGGATGTCATCGTGCAGGAGCGCGTATTGCTGCTGGTCGCTCCCGGCGGCAAGCGACCGATCCGCATCGCGGTGGCGCTGAACGCTGAAGAGGTCGACAGTGCACGCTTCGCTTTCGCGCTCGACATCCTGCCCTATATCGCTGCTCTTGCGCTTCTTCTTGTGCTGATGTCGATCGTTCAATTGTGGATCGGCCTGAAGCCGCTTGACAAGATCGGCCGCGATCTCGACGCGGTCCGCGATCGACGGGCGATCATGCTGCCGGGGCCGTATCCACGCGAACTCCAGCCGCTGGTGCATCAATTGAACAGACTGCTGGAGAGCCAGGCCGCGGCGATAGAGAAGGCCAGAAGCAGGGCCAGTGACCTCGCCCACGGACTGAAGACACCGCTTACTGTTCTCACAAACAACGCTTTGACGCTGAGGGAAAAGGGCGAGATTGAAATCGCCGACGAGCTCGACCATCTCGCCGCCGCCATGCTCTCCCACGTCGAGCACGAACTTGCCCGCGCGCGCATCACACCCAGCGCCGAACAGCGGACCGGAGACGCAAATGTTGCGCGCATCATCGGCGAGACCGTCCGCATGCTGGGACGCACGGAGGCGGGCGAGCGCCTTGAATGGAGCGTGGATATTCCCGACGAACTCTGGGTCCCGGTCGACCCCCACGACTTCCGCGAATTGACGGGAAACCTGCTGGAGAACGCCTCCAAATGGGCGAAGAGTTTCGTCAGCGCGTGTGCCGAGCTCGAAGACAGCATCTGCCGGCTCGTCATTCAGGATGACGGCCCCGGCGTTTCGGCCGACAGGCTGCCCGAACTTCCGCGTCGGGGCGTCCGCCTTGATCATTTGAAGCCCGGCTCAGGGCTGGGTCTCGCGATCGTGTCGGAAATCGCCGCTGTCTACGATCTGAAGCTTGTATTGGAGAACCGTACCGGCGGAGGCTTCCGTGCCGAAGTCGTTTTTCCCGGCGCAACGTCAGTGCCGGAGACCTGAAGATATGAACCACTCGACTGAAGATCGACTGAAGGCTGTCCTCCTATTTGTAGCGTTCGGCGGGTTGCTCCTCGGACTTGGGCTACATTTTTCCGGTCGGGCCGAACCGGCGCGGCTTGTGTGGATCCTCGTCACCATCCCGATCCTGGCGGCGCTACTTGTGGAAATTCTCCGAAGTCTATGGCGAGGGGAATTGGGTCTGGACATTGTCGCGGCACTGTCGATGTCGGCCGCGCTGGCATTCGGCGAAGCCTTGGCGGCCGCGATCGTCGCGCTCATGTATACAGGCGGCACGTTCCTCGAAAGCTTCGCGGAGGGGCGGGCGCGCCGCGAAATGCATGATTTGCTGTCCCGAGTGCCACGAACAGCGACGCGCTATCTTGGCGAAAGCCTTCAGGAACTTCCGGTCGACGACATCAGGCCGGGCGACCGGCTGCTCATCCGGCAGGGTGACGTTGTTCCGGTGGACGGGACGCTCGCCTCCAATGGAGCCTTCGTCAACATGTCTGCACTGACCGGTGAGTCGCTTCCTGTTTCGCTCGCCAGAGATGGAGATGTGCTGAGCGGCTCGACGAATGCGGGAGAGGCTTTCGATCTCGTCACGACGCACGAGGCGAAAGACAGCACATATGCAGGTATCGTGCGGCTCGTGGAGAACGCTCAACGCTCAAAGGCTCCGATGTCGAGGCTCGCCGACAGATGGTCGGTCGGCTTTCTGGCAGCGACCGTCGTGATCGCGTTTGCCGCATGGTGGTTCACCGGCGAACCGATCCGAGCTGTCGCTGTGCTCGTCGTGGCGACGCCCTGCCCCCTGATCCTGGCAGTGCCTGTGGCGCTAGTGGCGGGGCTCTCTCGCGCCGCCCATTTCGGCGTCTTGATCAAGGGCGCGCGCGCGCTCGAAAATATGGCGCGCATCCATACCCTGGTCCTGGATAAGACGGGCACGCTGACCGACGGCCGTCCGCAAATCGTCTCGATCAACAGCCCATTGGCATTGGAGGAGGACGAGATTCTACGTCTCGCCGCCTCCGTCGACCAAGYGTCGAAACACCCGATTGCCCAGGCCATCGTCGCGGCAGCCAAGCAGCGAGACCTGCACCTCACTTTGCCGTTGGCGGTGAGCGAAGTTGCGGGCGAAGGCGTCGCCGGCACCGTGGATGGAAGGCGAGTGGTTGTTGGCGGTCACGGCTTCGTGGCGCAACGCGCCGCAACAACCCCATCCCCCGTCCCCGACACCGTGGCCGGGTCGGTCCTCGTTGCCGTCGCGATTGAAAACAAGATGGCTGGCTATATCGTGATGGCCGATCCCGTGCGCGAAGAGGCAGCGGAAATGCTTGACGGGCTGCGTCGGGAGGGTATTCAGCGCATCCTCCTGGCGACGGGAGACCGCGCGGCCGTCGCCGAACGCGTTGCCAATGGCCTTGGTCTCGACGGAATTCGCTCCGGCCTCAGTCCGGACCAGAAGGTGCTCGTGGTCCTGACGGAGCGTAAGAACGGCCCTGTCATGATGGTTGGCGATGGCGTCAACGAGGCGTTGGTGCGCGGATCGTTAATGGCGGTGTCGTAGGTGATCGGCAATCGCAATAAACGGTCCCCTGCAACGATGCCATTCAAGCACAATGCCTCCCGCCGCCATCGTATCGGCAAGATGACGTTCAAGGTCGCGAACTGGGCGGAATACGAAGCAGGCCTTCGTCGGCGTGGTAGCCTGACACTTTGGGTGACGCCGGAGGCGGTGTCGTCCTGGCAGGCGCCGAAGCGGACAACGCGCGGTGGGCAGCCCCGCTTTTCCGACCTGGCAATTGAGACTGCCCTGACGCTAGGACTGGTTTTCGGCCTGCGGCTGCGTCAGACGGAAGGCTTCTTGACCTCCGTGCTGAAACTGATCGGCCTGGATCTCGCCGTTCCCGACCATACGACCCTGAGCCGTCGGGCAGCCAAGCCGAGAATGCCGGACAAGCGGCAAGGTAATCATCCCTCGGAGAAAGGGCCCGTCCACGTCCTTGTCGATAGCACAGGGCTGCAGATCTACGGCGCGGGCCAGTGGCTGGAGGAGAAGCATGGTGTCAAATCCCGTCGGGGTTGGCGAAAACTGCACTTGGCACTGGATGCCGACAGCGGCGATATCGTCGCACACGTCATGACCGATCAGGAGGCAGGCGACGCCTCACAGGTGGAGCCCCTACTCGATCAGATCGACATACCGATCGGGCAGTTCACGGCGGATGGCGCCTATGACGGTGAGCCGACCTACGACGCCGTTACCAATCACAGTCCTAACGCGGCGGTGATCATTCCACCCCGCGCCAATGCGGTGGAGCGTCAGCACGGCGACCCCACCAATCAACGAAACCAACATATCGCGGCGATCAACGCCGATGGCCGGATGAAGTGGCAGGTCGCGACCGCCTACGGAAAACGATCACTGGTCGAGACCGCGATCGGACGTTACAAGTCGATCATCGGAGGGCGGCTGCGAGCACGCTCATTCGCAACGCAGCAGACGGAAGTTGCCATCGGCTGCTCAGTCCTCAACCGCATGCTGGCCTGCGCACGCCCGAAATCCGTCCGCTGCAAGACCGTTACCGCATAACTACTGCATCAAAGACGGAATTTCGCTCTTTCAACGATCCGTGCACCAAAGCCATGAGGTATTGCTGTTTCTCAGGCATGTTGTCACCGCGGCATCGTAAAAGACGCGCTGAAAAACGGGCAGCAAATAGACGGTAGTCTTTGAACGGTGGAGTTTAGGCTGAATTGCGGCTCGACGCTACCTACGTACGAAGCCGCACAGTCGAGTAGGTTTGCAAACAACAAGCGGAACCCGAGCGCAACTCGCCAGTTGAATGGATAGATGTCAGGCTCGGCTTACCGATGTCCCCCCATGGTTTCCGCCACCGAGTTGTGTACAAGCCCACCGCGGCCCCTCTGCGGTGGGCTTTTGTTATCCTCACCCTCAAGCCTTCTACTGCGTATCAAGTATGCCCGCTGAATTGAAGTTTGGCTGCCTCCCGGCAATTCACTAATAAACGGTCTCGATCCGTGATGCCTGTGCGATACGCCCGCAGCACAGAAGCTGCGAAGGCCTTTTCGTTCTCGACAGTCCGACTGAACCATGGCTCAGCGACAACTGCCTTAAAGACATCTTGAACGACTTCCATCTCATGCGGCTGCATTACCAAGCCGGTAAATGGCATTTTGACCTCCCGAATTTTCTTATCAGCGAATTTTAATCAATTTCTGGCGCAATGCCAGCATGGCGAAGAGCCCTCCCAAGACTCCAAAATCCGCTCCGCTGCTCCGCGATACTGAAGCGTCCCTTGCTCCCGCCCTGTCCGCGTTCGGCGACCGGAATAGCCCGAACTTCAATTTGATCCGATGCGAGCGCGCATTGAGCCGTGCTTGGCGCAGCTCGTCGACAAACCGCCCAAGGGTGATCAATGGGCTTTTGAGATCAAATGGGATGGATACCGGATGGCCGTGTACGTCGAGCCTACCCGCGTTCGCGTCCTCTCGCGCAACGACCTGGACTGGACAGGCCGTGTCCCCCTCAATTTGTCACAGAAGTGCGACAGATTGCCGGCACGATGATCCTCGACGGCGAAGCTGTCGTYCTCGATGACCAGGGTCGATCGGACTTCGGCGCGCTGCAAAGGGCGTTCGGCGGCCGTGGCGGACGACGCGCATCGGGCGATGTCATTCTCTACGCCTTCGACCTGCTTTACCTTGACGGCCACGATCTGACCAAAATCGGATTGCACGAGCGCCGCGAAATTCTCGAAAATCTGATCGGCGGCCGGATCGGCGCGATTCGTCTTTCCGAGACGATCGAGGCGGACGGGACGAACTGTTTCAGCAGGCGTGCGCTCTCGGGCTTGAGGGCATCATTGGCAAGAACAGGGGTCGTCCTTACCGATCCGGCCGCACCGGCGACTGGCTCAAGATCAAATGCGTCCACTCGGAGAGCTTTTTGATTATCGGCTACGAGCACGGGTCCGGCTTCGCCTGCATAGGCCGGCTGCTGCTGGCGGCGCGCAAAAGCGGCGGTCTCGTTTATGTCGGCGGCGTCGGCACTGGCTCTTCAGCAACAGAGCTGCGGAAGCAGATGGACCAGATCGCGACTTCCGCGCCGGCGGTCGACACCGGCAAGAAGCGACCGAACGTTACGGGGGTTCGGCCCGAGCTCGTCGCTGAGATCGAATTCCGTGCATGGACCGATGACGGCAAGCTGCGGCATGCGTCTTTCAAGGGCGTGCGCGATGCCGCTGACGCAGGCGCCATTTATGAGATTTAAACCTCATCGGCAAGGCGGATCGATCCCACCTGGAGGGCGGCGTGGTGCGGCCCGCTATCGTGCGTCCAATGAGAAGCGCGCGCGAGCGATGCGGTCGCAAGCCGACCAAAGGTCAATCGGGTCTGAGATCCCGCGACGATAAAAGCTAAGAATTTGATTAGCCAACCATTCCCTTTCCGCGGGCAACTTCCCGCACCAGGGCTGTGTGGAAATTGATCGGAATATGTCATCGAATAATGAAGCTTCCTCCGCGGTGACATGTCCCCACATTCTGACGCTCCGTTTGCTGATAAGCCTGATCGAATGAGTTTATTAGCTCGTACGTTGCGCGATGCAAGCGCCCCCTAGCGAGATCACCCCAAAGAGCCGAAAGCGGTTACCGCCCGCCAGCGGGAAACTATGGCCTGTAAATCGTATTCGTCATCTAATTGAAATTTAAGAAGCTAATGTAACCCTTAACTGCATCAGCGTATAGTGCGAGTCGTCCGATAGGGGGGCTCGCACCATGCTATACCGCAACCAGATTGTGGACATGTACCGCCAGGATCCGCGGTTGATATCCTTCCAGATCGCAAAGGACGTTGGTTGCGGCCCCGGAGAAGTCATAGCGGTGCTCAGAATGGAAGGGCTGGCGCTGCCGAGGAGAATGATGCCTCAAGTAGGGCGGGAGCGTGAAGCCTGCGCAGTGCTCGCCGAAGAAATGGGTGCGCCAGAGGTGGCGGCAGCGATCAGGGCCCGAAAGCCACAATGAACGCGGCCAGCAACTCAACGCGAAAATCGGAGCTTAGCGACGAGTTCGCAGTAGTTGAGCATCTGCCCGCCAACGTTTTTGCCGTCGCGGTAGGCCCGCAAAATGATTTCAGCCAATTCGACATCGTTGACCTCAGATCGGTGAAACCATGGCCTGTGCACGATTTCACCGAATATCGCTTGCGCTAGCTCACGCTCCTCGGGCACCATGGTCAATCCCGCGAAGGGCCCTATCTCTTTATTCGAACCCATCGCCATCCTCTACCGGCAGCTGAAGGCGTATCCGCTGTCCGGATGCGTAACTTTGCGCATGCTCCTGTCGGACGAAGGTTTGGCTGTGCTGCTTGCCATCTTCAGAAACCAGCACTATCCAGACGTCACCCTCGCGAAGGACCAAAACGGAATTACCCTGAGCAAGTTCATTGTTCTCTGAGGTCATCGTCGACAGCGTCCCAAGTGCGACATCGATGGAAGAAGAACGCCTGGCCGGTGTAAGACAAGCTAAAGTGAAGATGGTCACTCCTACGGGGGTCGCGCAACTCCATACAGGTGGTAGAGGTTTTTTCTACCCGCCTTCATTCCAATTCGAGACCGTTCGACTCCAAATTTTATGCAAAGCCATATTAATGTTCTGAGATGCTTAATCCGGCAAGCGAAATCATGCGTTATCAACGGCTTATGCGCAAAAAATCGTCAAAAACTGCTAAAATATCGGCAATCTTTGCAACAAATAGGCTGTTTTTCGCACGAAGCGTGCGTGACTCCCCCCAGTTCGTGACTTCCGCCCGATCGTGCGGAAGTTACGCCGGAGCCCCATAGGAGCTTTCGCCAAATGGTGTACAATCCAGTTGGGTCCTAGGCATGCACCCGGGACGGAGGCTACCATGCTGTACGAAAAGGGCATGCGAATAGAATATGACGCCATAGAAGGCGTGGTCCTGATTTATTTTCGCGGCGTTCGATACCGCATCGTCGGGAAATTCGGCAGCTTCCGCCAAGCCATCCAGGCCGGAGAGCAACAGTGCCGCCAGTTGGGTTGGAGCGGTTGACAGAAATCTCCGCCTGAGACTTTTCCTCAGAACTGAGGGAAACCTGACTGGCGGGCAGGTCATATCGCTGGGTGATAATGTGCCACGCGGGCATATCTAAACCTGAGCGGCGCAAAGGGCGCCGGCCAAGGCGATCCGGCCCGCCTTTCGGCGCGACCAGGAGAGGAATGTCGCATGGCGGCCCTATCCGACCGCTCTCACATTTTCAGGACGTTCCCTGGTTCCCGCATTGGAAGGATTGCGCCTTCGGCAGCAGCGGCGCGGAARGCCTGCCGTGAAACTTCGGTGGCGAACATTCGTCCGGCTTCATCGACACACTTGTCCCGGGCAGCTGCGAACAGAAACCCGCGTTCCGATGGCCATCGACTATCCATGAATTCCACCGCTTCCTGCGGTCCCAGCACCTTCACAGTGCGGTTATCACCGGCGCGGACAGTAACGGCCATGTCCCAATCCCAAATTTTCGACAGAGTGATCTCCTTCTCCGCACAACAGCGCGGGAGCTATGCTGATCCGATTTTTAAGATGGCTGCCCGCTCTACAAACGCAGCCTCGGGGCAACTGCGCAAAGCACGCGACCACAGGAGGGATCGGGGAGAGCGGATTAGTAGCATGAACTCATTACCGTCATGCCCGGACACCATATGCCCATTCGGCCCCGAAGCAATGAGAATCGCCCTGACCGGCGGAGGCGGCCCAATATGATCGTCGTCCAAAACGAAACCGCCCTCCCGCGACGGTCGGTTTTCCGACAGTCGCTATCCCGCGCAGGGCTGCCGGCATCGAGGAGGGCGGCCTTATTGCGGCGAGGCGCGTCTGCGGGGGTAACTCGCGCTGTTTTCCAACACGGGCGGCAAATGCCCGTTCCCATGTAGTGAAAATTCATTTGCAGTCGAACGATAGGGAGCGCGCGAGCGCGCGGCTCCGCCAACACCCTCCAGGGTGGCGCTGGCAGCGATACGATTTCCGGGAYGCAAAACGACGCTCTTCTGGATGGAGGAGCAGGCACAGATGCCTTAAAGATTGGCTAGAATTTCATGAGCAGCAACAATGCTCAGATCGCAAATATTGAAAATGTTATGCTGACAGCTGCAGCAACGCTCAACTTGGCGAACCAGCTAGAAGGCTTTACCATCACCGGTTCGTCCGACGCAGACGTAATTGTCGGAGGGCGGGGCGCGGACAACATAGCAGCCGGGTTCGGCAACGATGTGATAGCCGGCGCTGATACGGATACTTTGTTAGATGGAGGTGCTGGCGCCGATGTATTGCAAGTAGGGTCGAAATTCACCAGCGCGAGCAATGCCCAGATATTCAATATCGACTCTATGCTATTAATGTCAGCGGTGAGCCTGAACCTGTCAAACCAGACGGAGGGCTTTGCCATTACCGGCTCGTTGGGCGCGGACAGCATCACAGCCGGGTCCGGCAA
>NZ_JBFUFF010000134.1:0-14853 GCF_056403555.1 Rhizobium sp. P2_G2 | reverse complement strand
GCGCATTCCACCATCCGTGCCGCATTTGCAACATGATTTCGCAGAAACTGAGAGAAGATTGCCGCCTCGGGGTGGCTCGCCTTCATGGATGACCTGGCTTAAATCCCACGAGAACAAAGACCATGGCGGAATCCTTGCCGAGTGCCGACAGATTGAATGCCGCGGTCGCCAGGATTTACGACGCCGTTCTTGAACCCGATCTCTGGCCGGAGGCCATGGATGGCGTCGCAGCCTCCTGCGGCGGCATGGGGATGATGGTCTATCCGGTGGAGAAGCGGTGCGGGGCTGCCTCCTTCGTTTATGCCAGCAATGCGGTCGAGGAGGCGGCGCGGAATTTCGGCGAGGAGTGGTACGCGACGTCGCCGTTCATGGCCCGCGAAAGGCAAGCGCCACTTGTGGGCCGCAGCATCTGGGACGGCGATATCTATGCCCTGGATCAGATGCCGAAGCTGGATTTCTACCAGGGCTATGCGCGCAAATATGACATGGCGCATTGCATGATGCGCGGCACCAGTCCGGCGGCGACCCAGATGCGCTATGTGATGATGGTGACCACGTCCCGGCGTAAGGGCCTTCTGGATGAGACCCAGATGCAGGTTTTCAATATCCTGTCGGTGCATGCCGAAAAAGCGCTCGGCATGCATATGCGGCTGAATGCGTCTGCCGGCCAGTTCCAGAGCGCATTGGCGCTTCTGGATCGGCAGCATTGCGGCATTGTCCTGCTGGATGGGCAGGGTCGCATCCTGGAGATCAACGATGCAGCGGCGGGCTTGGACGGTGATGGTTTTCGGATTGCCGACCGAAGGCTGCTGGCCACGTCACCGAGCCAGCAGGGAGAACTGGATCATCTGCTTCTGTCGGCATTGGAGCCGAGGGCCGACGGACGCCCTCGGGGACCGCTGGCGCTGAAACGGGCAAAGGACAAGCGGCCGCTGATCGTCAATGCCATGCCCTTGAGCAGACATGTGGACAGGCTGGCTTTGCCCCTGCGATCGCTTCCGGAAATTGCCGTTCTGGTCATGGATCCGGACAGCATGCCTGCGGCATGCGACTGGCGCGTGTTCACGCTGTTCGGCCTCACGGCAGCCGAGGCCCGCGTGGCTTCCATTCTTGGCGCGGGTGCGAGCCCGGACGTGGCGGCGGCGGAATTGCAGCTTTCCATCGAAACGGTGCGTGGCCACCTCAAACGAATCTTCGCCAAGCTCGACATCTCGCGCCAGAGCGAGCTTGCCGCATTTGCCGCCCGCGTCACCGGCGGCCAATGCGCGCACCCAATGCGACGTGACGCCTGATCGGCGGGTTGGCGTCGAGATTGCCGGATGCTGGCAGCATCCGGCGACTTGAACGGCAGGCCTGTTTCACCTCACGCGGTGATGTTCCAGGAATTGAAGGTCGATATATCGAGCTTGATGTCGAGATCATGCGCGGCATCGATCGACCCGTCATGATTGAGGTCGACATAGAGATGGTCGTTGGTGGTGTCGTAAAAGGCCATGACGACGGTGTGCGAAAGATGTGGCGTTCCGGAGGAGAAATCCACGTAATTGCCGGCAAAATTGACGCTGGAAACGAGCCCGCTGATGTCGATCGAGTCAAGAATCCCGAAATTGTTGACTGTGTCGGCGCTGCTGAAGGGCGATTGAGTCACGGCGTCGTAGGCGATCACATCCAGGCCGCTATTGGCAGTCAGGTTGATGACATCCGTCCCCAGCGATCCATGCACCGTATTGTTGCCGCCACCGGTGGAGATCGTGTCACTGCCGGCGCCGCCCACCAGGATGTCGTCTCCATCGCCGCCGACAATCGTCGCGCCCGACGACACAAAGGCCTGGGTGCCATTGGCGAGGCCGGATATATCCACGCCGGCGGTGTTGGTGATCGTCAGCTCGGAAATATAGCTGGTCGATGCGTTGGTCGCGTTCAGAGTCAGGGCACCGTCGCCGGTGATGGTCACGCTGGCCGTATCCGTGGCCGCTCCAACCGTCGAGAGATACATTGTGTGATGATTGGCAAAGCTGTCGATGAAGAGGTTCGACAGGTTCGGCGCGAAAAGCCCGACCGTGGAATTGCCGAAATCGGCGGTATAGGCCAGCTGAAATCTGAAACTTTCATTGTGCAGGCTGGCGGCGTTTTCGACATTGACCGTCATGAATTCAGCCTGTGTGCCGAGGATCTGTACCAATCCCCCCGACTGCACATTGTTGAAGCTCACGGATGATACCGGAGTGTTGCCCAGGATGATCCCGTTGATGCCCGAATTGCCGAAATCATAGGTGCCGGTTGCATCATCGATGTACGTGTATTCGAAACCATGAAACAGCGCCGAGAGATTGGCGACATTGCCCTTGATCACGAAGCCGTCATTGCCGTCTCCGCCTTCGAAAGACTGCGTGGAGGAATTCAGCGCCAGATTGGTCACATCGAGGAAATCGTCGCCCGCCTGAAGATCGACCACTGCTTTCGAGCCGGCCGCGCCGCCCAGAGCGGTGACGGCGAAGTAATCCTTGTCCGACGATCCGGTCACTGCGGTCAAAGACGAGCCATTGACAACGACCTGGTCCGTGCTTGCGGTGTCGTTGTCGAACGAGAATGCCGTCCATTCTGAACCGAGATTGTACGTGCCGGTGGCATTGGCGACCGACAAATGTTCAAAGCCGCTGAACAGGGACGAGAGGTCGCTGACATTGCCGGATATATCAACCGTGTCGGTGCCGTCCCCGCCGACGAAAGTCTGCGTCGTGGCGTCGAACGCGAATGAATGCGACATGACCAGATCATCATCGCCGGCGCCGAGATCGACAGTCCCTTTGTTGGCCGTCGTGCCACCAAGGCTGTCGAGGATAATTGCATCATTGCCGCTGCCCGTCGCCACCGACGTTAGATTCGCGCCACCGAATTCGGCTATCAAAGCGCCGTGCATATTTGCGGCTGAGACGCTGGCCAGCGACGTGAAAGCGACACTCAAACCCCATAGGTTCAACGCCGCCTTTCCCGAGATCGTCAGGTTTTCAACGTCGTGACCGGTCGTCGACGTGTGGGCATAGAAGTCGTTCTGTTTGTGTCCATTGGAGTGGATGGTGATTTCGGTGGGACGGCTGTTGCCTTGCAATTCGACGCTGCTGTTGGACAGCGACACATTCAGGGCATTGAAGTCTCCGCCGCCGGCAGTGGCCAGGGTCAGCTTATCGTCTTGCGCGTTTTTGAACTTCAGATGTTCAGTGGAAACGGTGTTTTCATCGATGCCATCGACTTCGATCGTCTGCTCCGATGTATTGCTGATGGCGATCGTGGCGGCGTGGGTCGCATGCGCGACGGTCACACCGGAGTCGAATGCCTTGAAAGACAGGCTGGTGAGCGCCGTCGCATGGGCAAGATCCAGGCTGAGTGCGGTCGTCGCGCTGCGGCTGAATATCGCCTGCTCGATATTTTTCAGCCAGGGGGCCAGGCTCGCGCCCGAAAGTGCCGCCGAAATCGTGTCCGTGCCGTCGCCTCCGTCCAGGCGGTCTTTATTGGTCAATGTCGGTTTGTGTGCGGCGCCGGTCAGCGGCGCCAGAAATAGGTCCTTGCCGGATGTTCCGACAATGTGATCGGTGCCGGTGGTGAGTTGGTGTTTATGCACAGCCATGGTCAACGTTCCCATATGTCTTGGAGGCGGGTGAAATTTCCCGGGAACGAAAAATTAAGAGCATGATCGAGGACGGGCATGCCCCATTTTGGATAGGCGTCGAAATATTGTTGTGGCCATCCAGGCGGTCACCCACGGCGCGCGGCATGAGGCGAGCATGCCGGCAGACAGTCCAAACAGCGCGGCAAGGGTCTGAAAAACATTCTGCAGTGGCCTTGCATCGGCTTCGCGCGACGCTCTGTCGCATCGGTTTTTCATGAAAATACAGGCGTAATGGTGGCGGGTGAATTTCTGTCGTGTTTGAGACGGTTTACTTCCTTTTCCGCTGTCGTGGGGAGTTCGTTGCCGCGCGATCTGGACGCTTTGAATCAGGCAATTGCCCTGATCTATGACGCAATCTTGCAGGCCGAGTTATGGCCGCTCGCGCTCGATGCGCTTGCGACGCAATGCGAAGGCGCCGGGATCGGCGTTTTTCCGCTGCGGCAAGACATCGCCTCCATGCCTGAATTTCTCCATTCCGGTTCGGATATCGGCGATGCCTGCACGTCATTGGTGACGGAATGGTATTCGCGCTGCCCTTTCATGGCTTACGACGCGCGCCAGCCGGTTATCGACAGGTGCATCTGGGACGGGGATTTGGTCACGCCTGAAAGAATCCGCCATGAACCGTTTTATCAGGACTATGCGCGCTCGTTCGAGCTGGGCCACGCCGTCATGCGCGGCACATCTACCCTGCCTTCGCGCGAGCGTTATGCGCTCATATCCCCGTTCTGGCTGAAAGCTGGACCGCCGTCCGACAGCCAGCGCGCAACATTTGAACTTCTTTCGGCGCATGCGGCGAAAGCCCTGGCGATCTACCTGCGGCTCGGCGCCGCAAACAGGACGCAGGAGCTGATGAATCTGCAGCAGTGCGGCGTCGTTACCGTCAACGCGTCCGGCACGGTCATTGCCGCCAATGATGTGGCTCTCAACATGTCCGGCGACGGCTTCTCGATCGCCGACAAGAGGCTCCGCGCGCGCCGGCCCTCTCAGCAAAGGGAGCTCGATCGGATGCTGGCCTCAGCATTCGACCCCGACGTCAGGAACAACGAGACGTCGCCGGTCGCACTTGCTCGGGCGGGCGGGCGCAAACCGCTGATCGTAACCGCTTTCCCAGGCCATCGTCGCAAGGACCGGCTCTCGTCGGCACTCCTCAAAGCCGCCGACACCATCACTGTGATCATAACCGATCCGGAAGTATCGGGTGCCGGGAATGGCGGGGAGGCGACGTTTGCGGCTTTGGGCTTGACCAAGGCCGAAGCAAAAGTCGCCGCGATCCTGGGCAGCGGCGCCAGTCCGGAGGCGGCGGCGGAAACGCTCGCCGTGTCCGTCGGCACCGTTCGCACGCATCTCAAGAGCGTCTATTCCAAACTCGGCATTTCCCGCCAGAGCGAACTCGTCGCCATGGCGGGGAAGATGGCGGCGCTGGGGGATTTTTAGTCCTGCGAAGGCTGTGTCGAGCAAGGCCGGCGAAGATTGCGGCTTTGCGAACGGATCGGCCGGCAATCGCGATTGACGCGCTATGCCGTTCGAAGCGACTTGCGGAAAAAGATGCGCTTCATTGCTTTCGGATAGTTTTCGAGCGTGCCGAACCGTTCATAGCCCTGCTTTTCGTAAAAACCCGGCGCCTGGAAGCTGAACGTATCGAGCCAGATACCTACGCAGGCCTTCGCCCTTGCGATGTCTTCGATCTGTGCCATCAACCGCGCCCCTAAATTTTGCCCCCTCAGATCCTGCGGAACGAAAAGCAGTTCGACGAAAACCCAATCATAGTAGAGCTTCGCCCAGAGCCCTCCAACGGCTTGGCCTTCCTCGTTGCGGAGCAGGAGCGCAATCGGTTCATGCCTGTCATCCGGGATGGCGGCGTCGTTATAGGCCAGGAGCGGATTGAGGATCATCTGGCGATCCTCGTCCGACGGGTTGTCAATCACCGCAATGGTCGCCGATGACATGGTTGCTGTTCCTTCGCTGCAAATGTCCTCGATAATCTCGCCAAACCGCCGGGACGGCGACAGGGAAGGGCAGCCCCGGGCAGTCGGCGCTTGTTCACGTCCCTGGGAGCGCTTCCAGGAACATCTTGCCGGTGATGTTACGTCTTCCGTCCAGCGCACGCACAAGATCAACCTGTCTGTCCTCATATCGGTAGAGGATGAGGTAACGGCCGAACGTCAGGTGCCGGTATCCCTCGGCAATATCGGAACGCGATGGGCCGGCGAGGGGATGGTCGATCAGAAGCAGGCAGCGGGCGTAGAGTTCATCGATCACTCGGTCGGCTGCAACTGGGTTGTCCTGTGCTATATGATCCCAGATGGCAAGAGCGTCATCTTCGAAGGATGGAAGATAATTCAGAGCCGTCATGCGGATCAGCTGCGCGGTGCGAGACGCTCCCGCCCCTTGCGCTTGATGAGATCGGTAAAGCCTTCGGTCATCGGCCGCGCCTTTCCGCTGGCGATGCCTTCATCCCATAATAGGCGCAACTCCTCGACTGTATACCCGTAGAGATCGCGGCGCTCTTTCCATTGGCGCAACGCCTCGCGGATGACTTCGCTGGCATTGCCGAACTCGCCGCCGGCAACCGCCTGGTCCACGACGGCCGCCAACTCCGGCGTCAAACTGATGCTTCGCTTTTCGACGGTGGGCATGGTGAAAACCTCTGGGCCGTATGGTGGCATCTATTCTTACCATGCGCAACACAAACCCGTGATGTGGCAAATTGCTTGGCTATTTTCTATGACAAGGCACAGCGATAGTGGTGGTTTCCTCCATCTGGGCCTTGCTGGCGGCGGCTGAGTTTTATCGAGGGAGAAGCGGGTGGAATATAAGATGCTGGAAGCAGAACAGATGGCAGTATGTAAAATGCATAACGCTATCTATGACCCGCCCCATCCAAATAGCATGACGGGAATTTCTTTCGACTATGATTTTTCTATCATGCCGATCAATGGCCTGCGGCATCCTCCTTATAAAAATACAAATGGATGGTTTATCTGGGCATCGACGGACTTTCCAAATAGAGATGAAAGCTTTGATTCAATACATTATGCTCACCTCCCAGACAGTTATCCGCTGATTGCGAAATTTCTGTGCTTGCCTCCGGGATGGAGGTTTTTGACAGATGGCGCCTATGAAGACGTATGGTTCGATCCAGCGCTTCTCGCCCAAGTCGAAGAATAGGAGGTTGCAGGGGATAGCTTGGGAACGCCCAAGTGACCTACCCCTCCACCCGCACCCCAGTCTCAATCCCCAGCAGCGCCAGCGCCGGATGGCTGATCCCGGCTGCCCCCGCAGTGGTCGCCGCCCAAGCGCTCGAAGCCGGGTTCGGCTGCATCGCGATCGCCATCGGCAGAGCCGCCGCACCCAGCGCCGGCAATTCCGATGCATGCTCTGCCGGCATCAGCCTGGGCAGCCGGCTTGCGCGGCGGTGGATCATTGCCGGTAGCGGCGGGGTGGCGGCGGCGATCAAGGCGTCTTGCAGGTCTGACGGCAGGCCGCCGCCGATGACCACTGTGTCGGGGTCGAAGATCGCCTCGATATTGCGGATGGCGATGCGGAGATATTGGCCGGCTTCGTCCAGCCAGGCCATCAGGCGCGGGTCGCGGTTGCGGATGGATTGCGCCAGTTCTTCGGCGGGCACTTCGTCAGGGGTGCGGGTCGGGCCGCAGATGACTTCGGCGGCGGAATAGAAGGAGACATATTGTTCGAGGCAGCCGCGGCTGCCGCAGGGGCAGAGCCGGCCGCCGGGCTTGACGATCATATGGCCGATTTCGCCGGCGCCGCCAAAGGCGCCGCGATAGTGCTGGCCGTCGAGCACCAGGCCGCCACCGACGCCGAGATTGAAATGCAGGTAGAAGAAGCTGCGCGCCAGCCGGCCGATGCCGTAGAGCTTTTCGCCTATGGCTGCCACCGTCGCGTCGTTTTCGACGAAGGTTCGCAGGCCCGTCAGTTCGGCCAGCCGGGCGGCCAGCGGAAACTTTTCCCAGGCCTCGCCCTCCTGCACCTTGTCGTACCAGAAGGAGCCGTTTTCGACCGTGCCCGGTACCGAGCAGCCGATGCCCCAAACCTGGTCTCGCGTAAGATTAGCCTTACCAAGCAGGTGGTCGACAAGGCCGCCCAGCACTTCGGCGGTGACTTCCGGCGCGCGTTCGCTCAGCTCGCGCGCCTCGCTGGCCACGACCTCGCCGGTGAGATCGACGACGACGCCGGCGACGCGGCGATAGGCGAGGCTCAGGCCCACCGTATAGCCGCCGGTCGGGTCGAGCGACAATTCGACGGCCGGCTGGCCACGCTGGCCGACGCGCCGGCCCTGCTGGCGGATGAGGCCGGCACCTTCGAGTTCGGCGGCGATGTTGGAGACGGCCTGCACGGTCAGCCCGATCGCCTGGGCGAGTTCTGCTCGCGTCACGGGCCGCGGGCTACGGCGCACCGCGTCGAACACGGCGCGGCGATTGAGCGCCCGGGTTTGCAGGAGATTGGTGCCGGGAAGGGTGTGCTCGCCCTCCATACGCAGATTCATGGCAATGCCTTCGGTGAACTTTCCATTGCAGGATAATCAAAATCCGATTAAATAAAAAGTGTTGTATTATCCTGCCGCGCCTGAATCGAGGGCGATCGGCTGAATTCGCATCCCAAACCGGCATGGAGGAGAGGAAGAAGAGGAACAGAGGAACGCATAGGGGTTTCTCATAAGTAACTATAAGGTTATAAGTTGCGAAGTGGCCGTTCGTTGATGGCTGCTTGTATTGCTTGTTGTCTTCGAACGGTAATGCATTGCCTATTGCTCTGAAATGACGCGATAAATTTAAATTCTTTTCGATTTCAAATGACTAGCGTGCAAGAGTTTTGCGGGCCGAGCGTTTTTGCCGTGTTGTTCTTAGCGGTAACTTGACAATCCGAATTCATCGCTGGTAGCTATTCACCAAATAGTTATTTAGCACGAGAGTGAGGGTGAGCATTGTGCGGTCCATGATCGACATAGAGGGCATCTCTAAGTCGTTTTCGACGAAGGCTGCCGGTCCTGTCTTCGCGCTCGAAACCGTCAACCTCAACATATTTGACAAAGAGTTTTTCACATTGCTGGGGCCTTCCGGTTGCGGCAAGACCACGCTGCTGCGCCTGATCGCCGGTTTCGAGGCGCCGACGGAAGGGAAAATCCGCATCGGCGATCTCGATGCCGCAGCGCTGCCGCCGCAGGCGCGGCCGGTCAATACGGTGTTCCAGAGCTATGCGCTGTTCCCGCATATGACGGTGGCGGAGAATGTCGCCTTCGGCCTCGAAATGCTGAAGGTGGCTCGGCCGGAGATCGAGGCGCGCGTGCGCGCCGCACTCGCCATGGTGCGGCTCGACAATTTCGCTTCTCGCTATCCGCGCCAGCTTTCCGGCGGCCAGCAGCAGCGCGTGGCGCTTGCCCGGGCGCTGGCGCCGCGGCCGAAAGTGCTGCTGCTCGACGAGCCGCTGTCGGCACTGGACCTGAAACTGCGCAAGGAAATGCAGGGCGAATTGAAGCGCCTGCAGCAGGAGACGGGCATTACCTTCGTGCTCGTCACCCATGACCAGGAAGAGGCGCTGGCCATGTCCGACCGCATTGCGGTGATGTCGGCGGGGCACGTGCTGCAGGTGGGAGCGCCACGCGAAATCTATGACAATCCCGCAAACCGGTTCGTGGCGGATTTCATCGGCGAATCCAATGTTCTGCCCGGTGCGCTGCTCGGCCGCAGCGCCGACGTCATGATCGCGGTGCGGCCCGAGCGCATCTCGATCGTGCCGGCTGCCAATGACAATGCCGCCGGGCGCGCCCGCGGCAGGATCGAATCCGTCACCTTCCTCGGTCTCGACACGCTCTACGAAGTCTCGCTCGGCGCGGATATCCGGCTGCGCAGCCGCGCGCGCGATGCGCATCCAGCACTCGGTGCCGGAGCTGCGGTGGTGGTCGACTGGCCAGACGATGTCGAGCGGCAATTGGCGAAGTGAGGCGGCGATGAAGAAAAGCTCGACCTACGCGCTCATCGCACCGGCCTTCCTGGTGATCGGCATCTTCATGGTGCTACCGCTGATCATCGCGGTCACCTATTCATTCTTGACCGCCAGTCCCTATGGCGGCGTGACAAAACCTTTCACCTTCGATGCCTATGTCCAGTTCCTGTTCCAGCGTGATTTCGACGACAGCCTGTATTTCTCCTGGAGCTATGTGCTGATCATCGCACGCTCGGTCTACCTGGCGCTCGCGACGACGCTTCTCTGCATGCTCCTCGGCATTCCGGTCGCCTGGTATATCGTCTGCCAATCGGTGGAGCGGCGGCGCATCCTGCTCTTCCTCGTCACCCTGCCGTTCTGGATCAACACGCTGATCCGCACCTATTGCTGGGTGCTGATCCTGCGCGATGAGGGGCTGCTCAACGGTGCGTTCAGGGCCGCCGGCGTCATCGCCACGCCTTTGCCGCTGCTCTACAATGACGGCTCGATCCTGCTCGGGCTGGTCTATACCTTCCTGCCCTTCATGGTGCTGCCGATCTATTCGACGCTGGAGCGCATCGATCCGCGCTTCATCGAGGCGGCGCATGATCTCTATGCCAGCCGCATTGCCGTCTATCGGCGGATCATCTGGCCGCTGGCCAAACCCGGCGTGCTGGTCGGCGCCAGCCTGGTGTTTGCCCCGGCGCTCGGCTCGTTCCTGGCGCCCGACCTGCTCGGCGGCGGCAAGAAGCTGTTGATCGGCAGTCTGGTGCAGATGCAGTTCACCACATCGCGCAACTGGCCGTTCGGGGCGGCGCTGTCCGTCCTCGTCACCATCGCCGTGCTGGCGATCTTCATCAGCCGCTCGCGGCGGGCGGATCGGGAGGCGCTGGCATGAGCGCGGCAAAGCCCTTCACCTGGCGCTACACGCCGGGGCTCAGGCCGTTCACGGCGCTGATCCTGGTATTTCTCTATGCGCCGCTGATCGTGCTGGTGATCTATTCGTTCAACGCCAACCGGCTGGTGACGGTGTGGACGGGTTTCAGCTTCAATTGGTTCCGCGTCATCGCCGGCAATGACGACATCCGCCGCGCGGCCTGGAACAGCGTCGTCATCGCCATTGTCGCGACAATTGCCTCGACCGCCATCGCAACGGCAGGCGCGCTGGCTTTGGAACGCGGCACGCTGCGGCTCGGCCGCGGCGTCATGGCGGCCATGGTGGCGCTGCCGCTGATCGTGCCGGAAATCATTGTCGCCATCACCACGCTGATCTTCTTTTCCGCCATCGGCATGAAGAATGGGCTGATCAACCTGATGATTGCGCACACCGTCTTCTGCATCCCCTTTGCCATTCTGCCGATTCAGGCGCGGCTGAAGGACATGGGCGGGGTGCTCGAAGAGGCGGGGCGCGATCTCTATGCCAGCGAATGGCTGCTCTTCCGCCGCATCACGCTGCCGCTGCTCGCGCCGGCCATCGCTGCCGGTGCGCTAATGGCCTTCGTCGTGTCGCTCGACGATTTCCTCATCAGCCTGATGGTCTCCGGCGCCGGTTCCACGACACTGCCGGTCTATGTCTACGGCATGATGCGGCTCGGCGTGACGCCGGAGGTCAATGCCATTTCCACCATTCTGCTTGCTGTGTCCGTGGTCTTCGTCGTCGCGGCACTCCTGCTCGGACGACGCAACAACAAGGAATAACCGAGTTAGACAACAAGAGGGAAGAACATGAAAAACATGAGGACATATCTCACCGCCAGCCTATTCGGCCTGGCCATCGGCCTGCCGACGCTGGGGCATGCCGGCGAACTGCATATCTACAACTGGACCGACTATACGTCGGAAGACATGATCAAGAAGTTCGAGAAGGAGACCGGCATCAAGGTCACCATCGACACCTATGATTCCAACGAGACGGCGCTCGCCAAGATCAGTTCGGGTGCGGCTGGCTATGACGTGATGATCATCTCCAACGATTTCGTGCCGATCTTCCAGAAGCAGGGGCTGCTGGAAGAGGTCGACGTCGCCTCGATGCCAAACTTTAGGAATCTCGATCCGAAATGGCAGAAGCGCCCCTGGGATCCGGATGGCAAATATTCCGTGCCGTGGGTCTGGGGCACGACCTCCTATTCGGTCGATACCGCCGTCTACAAGGGCCCGACCGACAGCCTGAAGGCGTTGTTCGAGCCTTCGGATGATCTCAAGGGCAAGATCGGCATGTTCGGTTCGCCCTCGGAAGTCATTTCGCTGGCGCTGCTCTATCTCGGCAAGGACCAGTGCAACACCAATCCGGCCGATCTCAAGCAGCTCAATGCATTGCTGCAGGCGCAGAAGCCGTTCGTGAAGGTGTATAATTCCGACGGCACGACCGAGCGGCAGGTCTCCGGCGAGACGGTCATGCATGAGCAATGGTCGGGCAAGGGGCTGGCTTCGCGGCTGCAGAAGCCGACGATCAAATATGTCTTCGCCAAGGAAGGCGCGATCGGCTGGATGGACAATGTCGCGGTGCCGAAGGGCGCGCCGGATATCGACAATGCCAAGAAATTCCTCAACTTCCTGATGGATCCGGAAAATATAGCGCTGCAGCAGAAGTCGACCGGCTATCAGAGCGCGGTGATGGGCTCCGCCAAGTTCCTGCCGAAGGAGACGGGTGAATCGCCGGAATTCAATCCGCCGAAGGATTTGAAGATCGTGTTTGCACCGGCCTGCGAGGAGAAGGCGACGCGGGCTTATGACCGGATTTGGACGGAGTTGCGGCAGTAAGACCCGTCCCGCGGTCGGCGCGGCCGCTGTAGTTTTAAGACCCTCTCTGGCCTGCCGGCCATCTCCCCCACAAGGGGGGAGAAGACTCGTGGCGCTCTCCCTGCCTCAATTGGGGCTCAGCGGAGCCGCGGGTTAAGCCCCTCCCCCTTGTGGGGGTCCGAAGGACGGGTCGAGACCAGTGGCTCGACCCCGTAAGTGGGGCGGGGTCTTTACCCCGTATGCGACCGCCCACAGGCGGTCCGCCAATTTCACCAATACCGCCCACGCCACGCAAGCGGCCGAAGGCGGTCGAACCACAAGGACAGAGCCATGAACGAAGCCGTCAATCCCGCCACGCTCAAGGGCGTTGCCGCCCCGCCGCCGCCGGCGCATCTGAGCGCGCTAGCGCCGCTGACGCCAGACGAGATCGCCAGCGCCGTGGCCGTAGTCAGGGCCGATGCCGCGCTCGGCAAGGACGTGCTGTTCGAGAATATCGATCTGCGCGAACCAACGCCCTCCGAATACCGCGCCTATCTCGACGGCGCCGCCCTGCCGCGCGAGGCGCGCGTCAATGTCAATCATCTCGATGTACCCGGCGTCTGGCAGCTGGTCGTGTCGCTGGCCGACAAGACCATCGTGCGGCGCAAGCATTTCCCCAATGCCAAGGCCGCCTTCATGGTCGAGCAGATGGGCAGCGTCGAAGTCAATGTGAAGAAGGACCCGCGCTTCATCGAGGCCTGCCGCAGGCGCGGCATCACCGACATGACCGGCGTCATCGTCGATTCCTGGTCGGGCGGCAATTTCGGCCATCGGGAGGAAGAAGGGCGGCTGATCTCGCACACCTTCTCCTGGCTGCGCGTGGCGGAATTCGCCAATTATTATGCGCATCCGATCGAAGGCCTGAATGCCGTCATCGACGTCAAGACCGGCGAAGTGCTGCGCATCGACGACTATCCGGACCATCCGCCGATCCCGATGACGCGGCATGATTACGATCCGGAATTCCTGCCCGCGCCGCCGGCGCCGCAGAAGCCGATCAATGTGGTCCAGCCGGAAGGCGTCAGCTTCACGATCAAGGACCATGCGATTTCCTGGGACAAGTGGACGCTCGCCATCGGCTTTACCCCGCGCGAAGGCCTGGTGCTGCACGATGTCCGCTATGACGGCCGTTCGATCGTCCGCCGCGCCTCCGTCGTCGAGCTGGTCGTGCCCTATGGCTCGCCGCTCTATGGCCATGCGCGGCAGAACATTTTCGACGTCGGCGAATACGGCTTCGGCAAGCTCACCAATTCGCTGAAGTTGGGCTGTGATTGCCTCGGCCAGATCCAGTATCTCGATGCGCATGTCAACGGTATCAATGGCGAGGTGGTGACCATCGAAAAGGCCGTCTGCATCCATGAGGAAGACGGTGGCATCCTGACCAAGCACTGGGATTTCCGCACCGGCCGCACCGTGCTGCACCGGGGCCGCAAGCTGGTGATCTCCTCGATCTGCACCGTCGGCAATTATGAATATGCGCAATACTGGTATCTGACGCTGGCCGGCGAGATCGATTACGAGATGAAGGCTACCGGCATCGTCAACACCAATGCCTGCCACCCCGGCCAGCCGGACAAATATTCGACCGAGATCCAGCCCGGCCTCGGTTCGCCGATCCACCAACACATCTTCTGCGCCCGGCTGGACATGGCGGTGGATGGCGGCGGCAACAGCGTCGTCGAGACCAATTCGCATATGGAGCCGACAAGCGCGACCAATCCCTATGGCAATGCCTTCTATGCCGTCGACACGGTGCTGAAGACCGAGCTTGAGGCTGCCCGCCGCGCCGACCTCTCGACACATCGCAGCTGGAAGGTGATCAACCCGAATGTGACGAACCATGTCGGCAAGCCGGTGTCCTACAGGCTGCATACGCCGAACTGCGTGACGCCGATGATCCAGGACGATGGCCCGTCGGGCATCCGCTCCAACTTCATCCGAAACCACATCTGGGTGACGCCGTTCAACGAAGACGAACGCTATCCGGCCGGCGAATTCGTGCCGAATTCCGACGGCAAGGACGGGCTGGCGGAACTGATCAAGCAGGACCGCCCGATCGAAAACACCGATATCGTCGTCTGGCATTCCTTCGGCCTGCATCATGTGGTGCGCGCGGAGGACTTTCCGGTGCAGCCCTGCATTTCCTGTGGCTTCTCGCTGGTTCCGGCGGGATTTTTTCCGGGTAATCCAGCGAACAATCGGCCGATCAGTGCTAACGCGGCAAGTGTGCTGGCGGGGTCGGGGGAGGGTTCTGGGGGACATTGTTGTTCGTGACGGAGGTGTTGCGCGACGTGGGGTATTTCTCGGGTGAAAGGGTGGGTGTGGCTTACCCCCCTCTGCCCTGCCGGGCATCTCCCCCTCAAGGGGGGAGATTGGCAAGCGGCACGCCCATCGCCCCAAACGGACGTCACTGAGTATGTGACGGCAGATCGAGGCAGGAAGAGCGCCCCATCCAATCTCCC
>NZ_JBFUFF010000133.1:0-14919 GCF_056403555.1 Rhizobium sp. P2_G2 | reverse complement strand
CAAAATCGAGCTTTCGTCTTCTCATTTCAAAACGTAGACTGGCCAAAGTCTCTTTCGGTAACGTCAAGCCTTTCGACCTTCCGCCACCGCAGACACCCGCCGTCCACGTCTCTCTTTCTTCTTAACCAACAATGTCAAAGATCAGACGAAAAAACCTCGTCCCCAGAAACAACATCCCTGCTATCCCCGGTCAAAGCATGCTCACCAATGTCTTGGTAGTCTGCTCTCTATCTAGTCTCCAGCGCCACAGTCTTAACCGTTTTGCAGGAGCGAGCTCGTTGGCCGCCAGAAGCAACCGCCGCCCCGTTCGATGTGCGGGGTTATAGGCTTGGCTTTTCGGGGAGTCAACGAACTTTTTTCGAGAAAGTGGATTTTCTTTCATCCCATTGAAAATAAATGGTTATCTCTAATTTTGACGATTTCCCCACGCATCTGAGCGCAATTTTTCTCATTCGCAGACCGAAATTTATAGGACTTTTGGCTATCGGCAATGAAAGCGGTTCGCGCGGGTGCTAAATTCCGTTTCTTGACGCCGCACGAAGACGGAAGGGGACTGAAATGCTGGTGCTCGACGAGGCCGAAACCAAGAATAAGCTGCCCTTTCCTGCGCTGATCAATTCCCTGAACGCCATGTTCCGTTCCGGGGCGGCCGCGCCAGCGCGCCATCATCATGCCGTCGATGTTCCCGGCGAGCCCGCGGCGACGCTCCTCCTGATGCCGGCCTGGGTGCCGGGCCGTTATGTCGGGGTCAAACTGGTGTCGGTGTTTCCCGGCAATGTTACGCGCGGCCTGCCCTCCATCCACGGCTCCTATCTCTTGACATCGGGGGTGACCGGCGAGTTGCTGGCAGTGCTGGATGGCGGTGAGCTGACAGCGCGGCGCACCGCGGCCGCCTCCGCGCTCGCATCCCGCTATTTGTCGCGCAAGAATAGCGCTGTCATGCTGATGGTGGGGACGGGCAGGCTGTCGCTCAATCTGATCGAGGCGCATTCGGTCGTGCGGCCCATCAATAAGGTAATGATCTGGGGACGGGATGCGCAGAAGGCCCGGGAATTGGCAAACCGCGCGGCCCGGCTCGGCCTGGAGGCAACCGTGGCCGACGATCTCGCGGCTGCAGCCGCCTCGGCAGACGTCATTTCCTGCGCCACGTTATCTGAGGCCCCATTGATACAGGGTGCATGGCTGAAACCCGGAGCGCATCTCGATCTGATCGGGGCGTTCAAACCATCGATGCGGGAAAGCGATGACGAAGCGGTGAAGCGCGCCACGATCTTCGTCGATACGCGGGCCGGAACATTGTCGGAAGCGGGCGATATCATCCAACCGATCCGGGCCGGCGTTATTTCCGCCGACGATATCGCGGCGGATCTTGCTGAACTGGCCGGCGGCGCTCATGCGGGCCGTGCGCGGGAGGATGAGATCACCCTGTTCAAATCGGTTGGCGCCAGCCTTGAAGACCTGGCTGCGGCAATGCTGGCTGTCGAGCAGTACGAATACAAGGCTTCCGAGGAGCTTTGAGCCGCATGAGCCGGGACCTGCCGCATTATCCGGTTTCCGATGTGCTTGAGGCGATTGGCAACGCGCTCGAATCGGGCATTTCCGCCGTGCTCTCTGCGCCGCCGGGCGCCGGCAAGACGACGATCGTGCCGCTTCACCTGCTCGACGCGCCCTGGCGCAAGGACGGCAAGATCATTCTCCTGGAGCCGCGCCGGCTTGCGGCGCGCGCGGCGGCGAATCGCATGGCGAGCCTGCTCGGTGAAAAGACCGGCGAGACGGTCGGTTACCGGATGCGGCTTGATTCGCGAATCAGCGCCAGGACACGCATCGAAGTGGTCACCGAGGGTGTGTTCGCCCGGATGATTCTCGATGATCCGGAGCTTGCCGGCGTCGCCGGCGTGATCTTCGATGAATTCCATGAACGCTCGCTCGATGCGGATTTCGGACTTGCGCTGGCGCTCGACGTGCAGCGGGCGCTGCGCGACGATCTCCGGATTCTGGTCATGTCGGCGACGCTCGATACGGCGCGGATCGCCGAATTGATGGGCGGGGTGCCCATTGTCGAGAGCCTCGGCCGCGCCTTTCCCATCGATATCCGATACCAAGACCGTGATTCGGCCCAGCCGATCGAGGATGTGATGGCGAAGGTCATCGCCGAAGCCTATCGGAGCGAATCCGGCTCGGTTCTCGCATTCCTGCCGGGTCAGCGGGAGATCACCCGTACGGTTGAGCGGCTGGAAGGGCGATTCGGGCCGGAGACGATCATCGCGCCGCTCTTTGGCAATCTTTCCCAGGCTGAGCAGGACCAGGCGATCAAGCCGCCGCCGCAGGGACAGCGCAAGATCGTGCTGGCGACCTCGATCGCCGAAACCTCGATCACCATCGACGGCGTGCGCCTTGTCATCGACAGCGGCTTGCAGCGGCTGCCAATGTTCGAACCGGCTACGGGGATTACACGGCTCGAGACCCGGCGGGTGTCGCGCGCTTCGGCGGACCAGCGCGCTGGGCGAGCCGGACGTACGGAGCCAGGGATCGCGATCCGGCTCTGGCTTGCCGGGCAGAATGCGGCGCTGGAAGCGTTTACGCCGCCGGAAATCCTGGCGACCGATCTCTCCGGCTTCCTGCTCGACCTGGCTTCCTGGGGGGTCGGCGATCCACGCGATCTTTCCTTTCTCGACTATCCGCCGGCGCCGGCGATTGCGGAGGCGCGCAACCTGCTGGTCTCGCTCGGAGCGCTCGACAGCAGCGGGGCGATCACCGCGGATGGACGGCTCATTCGTCATCTGGCCTTGCCGCCGCGGCTGGCGGCGATGGCGGTGTCAGCCTCACATCACGGATATGGGCTGGCGGCGTGCGAACTCGCCGTGCTGCTGACCGAGCAGGGGCTGGGCGGCACTTCGATAGACCTTGATGAACGGCTGTCGCGATTCCGCAACGAGCGTGGCGAGCGGGCCGAATCGGCGAGGCGACTGGCGAAGCGGCTTGCCGAATCACTAGCAGAAACCCGGCGTGCGGCGGAGCCGACCACAGCCGGACGGCTGCTGGTGCATGCCTTCCCGGACCGGATCGCGCTGCAACGTGGCGGGCGCGGCCGGTTCGTCATGGCCAATGGCCGCGGGGCGGAATTGCCGGAAACGGAGCGGATGGCGCGGGCAGACATGCTGGTTGTCGCCGACCTGACGGGCAGGGCAGTTGCGCAGCGGGTGCTCGCCGCCGCAGAGATTTCCCGAGCGGAAATCAAAGAGGAATTGCCGGGAGCAATCCGGCGCGAGGACCAGAGTTTTTTCGATGCCGCGAGCCGGCAGGTGCGGGCGCGGCGCGTTACACGGCTGGGCGCCATCATCTTCGACGAATCGCCTTTGGCAAGGCCGACTGGAGCAAGTGCGGAGAAGGCACTGGCAGAAGGCATAAGGCAAATCGGCATCGGCGCCCTGCCTTTTTCCAAAGCCGGCCTGCAATTGAGGGAGCGAATCGCTTTCCTGCATCGCGGGCTCGGCGAGCCCTGGCCGGATGTCGGCGACGAGGCACTCGCCGAATCGCTTGAAGAATGGCTGATGCCGTTCGTCACCGAGATAAAAGGAATGGATTCGATCGGCGCGGACGCTCTTTATGAAGGGCTGATGAGTCGCGTGCCGCACGAATTGCGCCGCGACCTTGATCGGCTGGCGCCGACACATTTCGAGTCGCCGGCCGGCAATCGCCATGCGGTCGACTATAGCGGCGGAGAGCCGGCGATTTCGATCCGGGTACAGGAGCTGTTCGGGCTCAAGGCCCATCCCTCCATCGGCGGCGGCCGCATTGCACTGCTGCTCGAACTGACTTCGCCCGCACACCGGCCGATCCAGACGACGCGCGACCTGCCCGGCTTCTGGGCCGGGTCCTGGAGAGACGTGCGGGCCGACATGCGCGGGCGGTATCCAAAACACCCCTGGCCGGAGAATCCGGCCGAGGCGCCGCCCACGACACGCGCCAAACCGCGTGGTACATAGGCGCCCGTATATAGAGTGATTGGTGAAGGCCATGGCGGTTGAGACGGCGGTGATCAAACATCCGGAGGGGCGCAAGCTCCGGCTCGAGACGTTGATTCGCCTTCGTTGGCTGGCTGTGGTGGGTCAGGCGATATCGATCTTCATTGTCGCCGTGGTACTGCAGTTCTCCATTCCCGTCGTGGCCTGCATCATCTTTATCGCGCTCCTGGCCCTGGTGAACGCCTGGCTGCAGTTCACCTATCCTTCGACATGGCGCCTCGATCCGCCAGCGGCATTGGCGCTGCTCGCCTTCGATCTCCTGCAGATCGCCGCCCTGCTTTATGTGACGGGTGGACTGACCAATCCTTTCGCCTCGCTGATTTCGGTACCGGTGATCATTTCAAGCACGGCGCAGCCGCTGCGGGACAGTCTCGGGCTCGTCCTCGTCGCCGTGCTCTGCATCACCGCGCTAGCCTTTTCCCCTTTCTCGTTGCCCTGGTATCCGGGCACGACAGTGCCGTTCGAGCCGCTGCTGCTCGCCGGCATATGGTTCGCCATCGTCTGCACCACATCCTTCGCCGCCTTTTATTCCTATCGGGTGTCGTCGGAAGCGAGCCAGCTCTCAGAGGCGCTCGCGGCGACCGAACTTGTGCTGCAAAGAGAAATGCATCTTTCCGAACTGGACGGGCTCGCAGCCGCCGCCGCCCATGAACTCGGAACGCCTCTCGCCACTATTTCGCTCGTTGCCAAAGAGATGAGCCGCGAACTGGCGCCCGGCGACCGTTTCCATGACGATGTCCAGTTGTTGATCTCGCAAAGCGAACGCTGCCGGGACATCATGAAGCGGCTCTCGACTCTCTCCTCGGGCAGCGAACAGCATATGCAGCAGATGCCGCTCTCCTCGATCATCGAGGAGGTCACGGCGCCACATCGCGAATTCGGCATCGAGATCACAGTGGTCGAGGAAAACTTGCGGGCGGGCGAGCCGGTCAGCCGCCGCAATGCCGGCATCCTCTATGGCCTGGGCAATCTGATCGAAAATGCCGTCGACTACGCCAAGACCGAAGTCACCGTGCGCGTCTATCACGACCCGGCGATCGTGCGGATCACCATCGAGGACAATGGCGAGGGCTATGCGCCGGACATCCTGCAGCGCATCGGCGAACCCTATGTCACCCGTCGCAGTCCGCAAGCCAAGGCCGGAGGCCTGGGGCTCGGCCTGTTCATCGCCAAAACGCTACTGGAACGGTCCGGAGCGGAACTCACCTTCGAAAATTCGCCGGGCGCACGCGTCACCGTGACCTGGAAGCGTGAATTTATGGATGTTTCAACCTGATTTCGGTTGGCTAACCGGGTGCCGCTCCTATATTTGTGAGCAAAACAGTCTGATTAAAAAAGGCGTATGACCATGGACGACACAGTGACCAGAACCGATTCTTTGGATGTCATCGGTGCGGATGGCTCGCTGCTGCTCGTCGAGGACGATGCACCTTTCCTAAAACGGCTGGCGCGGGCGATGGAAATTCGCGGCTTCAAAGTCGAGACCGCCGAGACCGTCAGCGAGGGCGTTGCCAGGGCCAAGGCGCGGCCGCCGAAATATGCAGTTGTCGATCTGAGGCTGGGCGACGGCAGCGGGCTCGACGTGATCGAGGCGATCCGCTCTCGCCGCGACGACAGCCGTATCGTGGTGCTGACCGGCTATGGCAACATCGCCACTGCGGTGACGGCCGTGAAGCTCGGCGCGCTCGACTATCTCGCCAAGCCGGCCGATGCCGACGAAGTCTTTGCGGCGCTGACGCGCAAGGCGGGCGACAAGGTGGAACTGCCGGAGAACCCGATGTCAGCCGACCGGGTCCGCTGGGAGCATATCCAGCGCGTCTATGAAATGTGCGATCGCAATGTTTCGGAAACGGCGCGGCGGCTCAACATGCATCGCCGCACGCTGCAGCGCATTCTCGCCAAGCGCGCGCCGAAGTAGCCTTTAAAGAATATCTTCGCCACCTTCGTTCGGATTGGCAATGCCGAGCCGGTCAGCGGCCCATTCGGCATGCATCAACCTTGCGGCAGCGATGCGCGAAAAACTGAGCGTGATCGCCTTGCGCGCCGCCGGCGACAGGCGATGTTCCGGCGCATCCCGAATCATCTCCGCGCCATAGCTGTCGGAAACGAATAGCCCGCATTCTTCCGGAAAGATGTTCGCCGATACGTCCGGTAGCGTGGCGAAAAACAGCCGGTCGCAATAGGCGCGGTAATCCGGCCATTTGCGGTCGACGCGGAAATCTTCGATCGAAGATTTGATCTCGACGATCCAGATCTCGCCTTTTTCCGACAAAGTGACGATATCGGCCCGTCTGCCGTTCGACAATCCAAGCTCGGGCAAGGTCGCATGCCTCATATCATAGAGCAGACGTTGCATGCCGCGACGCACCGAGAGTGCGCGCTCAGACTGCCTTCCATCCTTGAGCGGATTGTCGCCATGAAGAGAAATGATCGCCATCGATATTCCGGGCGCTCCGAAGGCGCAAATGTTGCAAAAAAGCCATGGCGGATTTTATTGCCGCAGCGGCTGGTTTCAGCGCTTTCGCATCTGCTTGCAAATAGCAATCCGATCGAAAATAAACCTATCTCAAAGATGGGCTCCCAACCATCCTTCCTCCACCCTGCAAGCCAAGAGAATCATATGCGCATCCGCAACGCGATTACGGCATTCGGCCTACTCCTGACCATGGGCCTTGCCTCCTGCTCCACCACATCGACCTCGACAGAGACGGCAAAGGTCGAAACCGACAAGATCTTCACTGATTCTTACGGCAAGGTTACCGACGACGGCTATGCGCTGCCAGCCATTCCGATCAAGCGCGTGGACAAAAAGTACCACCGCCAGATCGTCGATTATCCGACGGACCGCAAGGCCGGCACGATCGTCGTCGATACCCACGATCGCTTCCTCTACTATATTCTGGGCAATGGTAAGGCGATGCGCTACGGCATCGGTGTCGGCAAGCAGGGTTTTGCCTGGAAGGGTGAGGCTTACGTCGCCTGGAAGCAGGAATGGCCGAACTGGCATCCSCCGGTGGAAATGGCCGCCCGCAAGCCGGAAGTGGCCAAATATGTCGAGAAGGGCATGGACCCCGGCATCACCAATCCGCTCGGCGCCCGCGCCATGTATTTGTTCGACGACAAGGGTCACGACACGCAGTTCCGCCTGCACGGCACGCCGGAATGGGCTTCGATCGGCACCGCCGCTTCGTCGGGCTGCATCCGCCTGATGAACCAGGACGTGATCGACCTCTATAACCGTGTCCGTCCGGGCAAGAATGCGCGCGTCGTGGTGATGTGATTCGCCGCAAGGCGCAGGAACGGGGCCGTCGGAGCGATCCGGCGGCCTTTTGTTTTGCCATGGTTGCTGCGGCAATGCCCTTTTCTTCCGGCGTCAGCCGAACGATGCGGACATAGACGCCATGGCCGGCGCCGAAGACGACGGCTTCATGCTTCTCGCGCCAGCTTGGCCTTCAGTTCCAGCCGCCGCTTGTGCAGCACCGGTTCGGTATAGCCGTTCGGCTGGATGCGACCTTTCATCACCAGTTCTACGGCCGCCTCGAAGGCGACCGATTGGCCGAAATGCGGCGCCATCGGCCGATAGAGCGGATCGTCGGCATTCTGCTGGTCGACCACAGCAGCCATGCGCTTCATGGTCTCGAGCACCTGTGATTCGCTGATGACGCCGTGATGCAGCCAATTGGCCATATGCTGGGCGGAAATGCGCAGGGTCGCACGGTCTTCCATCAGGCCGACATCATGGATGTCAGGTACTTTCGAGCAGCCGACACCCTGGTCGATCCAACGCACGACATAGCCTAGAATACCTTGGCAATTGTTGTCGATTTCCGCCTGGATTTCCTCCGGCGTCCAGTTCGGCCGCGGAGCGACGGGGACGCTGAGAATGTCCTGCAGCTTGGCCTTCGGGCGATCCCTGAGTTTCTCCTGGACCGCCGCAACATTGACCTTGTGATAGTGCGTGGCGTGCAGGGTGGCGGCGGTCGGCGACGGTACCCAGGCGGTGTTGGCGCCGGCGCGGGGATGGGCGATCTTCTGCTCCAGCATTGCCGCCATCAGGTCCGGCATGGCCCACATGCCCTTGCCGATCTGCGCATGACCGGACAGGCCGCATTCCAGGCCGATATCGACATTCCAGTTCTCGTAAGCCGAGATCCACGGCGCCTGTTTCATGTCGCCCTTGCGGATCATTGGCCCGGCTTCCATGGACGTGTGAATCTCATCGCCGGTGCGATCGAGGAAGCCGGTATTGATGAAAACGACACGGTCCTTTGCCGCGCGGATACATTCGCGGAGGTTGACGGTGGTGCGCCGCTCCTCGTCCATGATGCCCATCTTGATCGTGTTGGGCTGCATTTTCAGCATCTGCTCGACGCGGGTAAAGATTTCCGAGGCAAAGGCCACTTCGTCCGGTCCATGCATCTTCGGCTTGACCACGTACATCGAGCCTTCGGCGGAATTCTTGCGGCGGCCATGCAAGCCGATGTCATAGAGTGCGATCAGCGCCGTGACGCAGGCATCCATAATGCCCTCCGGCACCTCATTGCCATGCTTGTCGAGGATGGCAGGATTGGTCATGAGGTGGCCTACATTGCGCACCAGCATCAGCGAGCGGCGCTTGACCGTCATCGAACCGCCCTCCGGCGTCAGATAGTCGACATCATCGTTGAGGCTGCGGGTAAAGGTCTTGCTGCCTTTGGAGACCTGCTCGGTCAGGTCGCCTTTCATCAGGCCGAGCCAGTTGCGATAGACGACAACCTTGTCGGCGGCATCGACGGCGGCGATCGAATCCTCGCAGTCCATGATCGCGGTGATCGCCGATTCGATCCAGACATCGGAAATATGCGCCGGATCGGATTTGCCGATTTCACTTCGCGAATCGACACGGATTTCGATCAGCAGACGATGTTGGCGCAGCAGGATCTGCGACTTGGCGCGATCATTGCTGAGATAGCCGACGAACTGGTCCGGATCGCGCAAGCCGGTCTCGCCGATTTCATTGACGACGAGGAAGGCGCCGTCGCGAATCACAAGCGACGTCACCCCCTGCCAGCTGCCGCCGGCGAGCGGCACCGATTCGTCGAGGAAGCGCCGCACCCAGGCAATAACCTTGGCGCCGCGGGCGGGATTGTAGCCCTTGCCTTTCTCTGCACCGTCGTCCTCGGGGATGGCGTCCGTGCCATAGAGTGCATCGTAGAGCGAACCCCAGCGGGCATTGGCGGCGTTGAGCGCGTAACGGGCATTCATGACCGGCACGACGAGCTGCGGGCCGGCAATGCGCGAGATTTCCGGATCGACATTGTCGGTGCCGATGGCGAATGGCGCGCCTTCCGGCACAATATAGCCGATATCGCGCAGGAAGGTTTCGTAACGCGCCATGTCCGACGGAGCGCCATTCTTCCTGTACCAATCATCGAGCTTCATCTGCAGCGCGTCACGCTTCTGCAGCAGCGCGCGATTTTTCGGCTCGAGATCGTGGATGATGTCCGAGATGCTTTTGAAATAGTAGTCCGGCGAGACACCGGTGCCGGGCAGCGCTTCCGTCAGGAGAAAATCATAGAGCTCCCGATCGATCTTCAAGCCGTGCTGTTCCACCGTTTCCATGACATTCATCCCTTCAAGACTATCGCCTGAAGGTGGAATATCACGGGTTTACAGTCAATGGAGCAGCACCGTGCAGGATTTGTTCCCTAGGGGAATAAATGTCAGGTGATTTTTGGCCGGCCGGATGCGGTGGCGGTGAAACGGGCTTCGACCAGCTTGCGGCTGCCCTCGATCTCCGGCGCGTCGATCTCCTCGTGAAAACGCACGACCGGTTCGTCGGCGCCGCTCAGGATCGCCATTTCGATCGCCGTTTCCTTAGCGCGGCCGCGGGCCAGTTCGAACGTCTGTGTCTCTCCGATCATGCGCTCGGTCTGGCCGGCACCGGAAATCACATAGATGCCCTCTTCCGGCGAGGTCACCGTCACCGTGACCGTCTGGCTGATCTCGCCGGCGACTGCGCCGATGGCATTGGCGACACCGGCATCGGCGGGAATGACCGATTCGGCGTTCAGCATGTCGGCAATGGCCGGATAATAGACATGCGCCGAGGCGCCGAGGCCGATTAAGGGACGGTCGAGCGACAGGGCAAAGTGCACCACGCCGGACTTGCGGCCGAGCGCCCGATCGACCGGCACCGAATTTGCCGGGTTCACCCCTTCAACGCCGTCCTCGGAGAGTGCTGCCTGAAGAATCACTTCGGAGGACTGCCGCGTCATCCGCTTTTCGATCTTTTCGGCGAATTCTTCCGCCGAGCCAGCAATCGGCTTGCCCGAACCATCGCGAGCGCGCGAGCCCAATTCCAGCCCCAGCCGGGCCGCTTCGGCATTCCACTGACCCTGCCGGCCAAGCACATGCATGGCATCCGACGGCGTGACGCCGCAGACATGCACGAGGCCGCGCGCCACGAGCCGATCGAGCGAAGCCTTCTGCATCGAGGTTATCAGCAGGTCGTTGAGCGCGATCGGCTTGCTGCCGATCTTTTGATAGAGCGTTTCGTCCGCCGTCGACAAGCCGCTGGCGAATCGGTCCGGCAGGCCGGAGCGGACAGCGAATCGGCCGTCATGCCGGTTGGCATGCACGGCCTTCATCTGCCGCTCCAGTGCGTCGATGATTTCGTTGCCATGCAGATGYGCGACAAGGCTGAGCGGCAGGATGCGGCGCGGGCCAAGTGTCAGAGCGCCTTCGAGGCCGCGCGTATTCACATGCACTTCCGAATCACCGCCCAAGCCATAGGTGCGCATCGCCACAGCCTGCACCATGGTGCGATAGCCGCCGACGACGGCGCCTTCCTCATCGAGACGCGGGCGACCTTCGTCGAGGATGGCCACATCGGTCGTCGTGCCGCCGATATCGGAGACCACCGCATCGTCGAGGCCGGTGAGAAAGCGCGCGCCGACCAGGCTTGCAGCCGGGCCGGAGAGAATGGTCTCGATCGGGCGCAGCCGTGCCTCGGCGGCAGAGATCAGCGCGCCATCGCCACGCACCACCATCAGCGGCGCATTGATGCCGTGCGCATGAAGAAAATCCTCCGACGAGCCGATCAGCCGGTCGATCATCGACACCAGCCGGGCGTTGAGCAGCGTCGTCAGCGCCCGGCGCGGGCCGCCGAGTTTCGACGAGAGTTCATGGCTGCAGGTGACGGGCAGATGGGTTCTTTCGCGTAGGAATTCGCGAACACGCAGTTCATGCGCCGGATTACGGACGGCAAAATAGCCGGCGACCGCGAAAGCGGTGACGGAATTGCCGAGCGAATCGATCTGGACTTCGAGATTGTTGAGATCGAGCGGCGTCTCATGCCCATGGACATTGTGGCCGCCCGGGAGAAAAATCACAGGATCGGTGCCAAGGGCAGCCTTCAATCCATCGCGTTCCAGGTCTTGCGGGCCGAAACCGATCATGATCAGACCAACGCGACCGCCTTGACCCTCGACCAGGGCGTTCGTGGCCAGCGTGGTCGACAGCGACGCAAGGCGGATGGAAGACGGATCGGTGCCCGTCTGGGTGAGCACGTTTTCGACTGCGCCTTTGATGCCCTCGGAGAGATCGTGGCGGGTGGTCAGCGACTTGGCCCTGGCCTTTACCCCTTCTTCGGGGCTGAAGAGCACCGCATCCGTGTATGTTCCACCAGTGTCGATGCCGAGAAGAAATCGCGAAGCCACGCCGTTATACCGTTGAGAAATGCTGCAAAGGAGCAGAAAGCCTTGAAAGGACCATGCCGTCGCGGCATGGCTTAGGGGATTTCGGCAGGCAAAGCCAGACCCGGATGCGGCAGTCTAGGGTGAAAACCGACATGGGGACGACGGAATGAGACCGACGAAGACGTGGACAAGCATGGTTGCGGCTGGATTGTTGTTGGCACTCAGCTGCCCGGCGCTGGCGCAGCAGGACGATAACGGCGACGAATATGCACCGCAACTGCCGGACATGCAGATCTATAAAGCCATGCTCGATGCCAATCGTCAGCCGGGCTGGGTGCAGTTCCGCAATTTCGCCGAAAAGGAACTGATCTATTTCACCCCATTGCAGACCATGCGCTGCCGGCTGAAAGAAGTCCGCTATTCGATCAACAGCGACAAGCTCGACAAGCGCTTTCCGCTCGGCACATGCGATCCGCAGCAGCCATATAACATGCCTGATAATGACGACGACGGCAGGTACACCTATCTGCAGATGAAGCCGGGCAAAGCCAAGACGATAACCGTCCAGGTCGTCTGGGAAGACGGCGCCGGCAGTGAGATCATCACCTATCGTCCCTGTGACAATGTCGGCGAGGGAACCTGCGCCCGGATCAAGAAGATCGCCAAGCCCGAATCGAAGCTCAGCGGGCCGACACCGTCATCGCAATCCCGTTGAGCGGCTGTGTCGTCAGGCGCTGCACCGGCCAGGGCTTCGTCTCCGGCGTGACGTCGAAGCGATAGTGGTGCATCAACACGGCAAGCGCGATCACCGCTTCCTGAAGGGCGAAGGTCGCGCCGATGCAGACACGCGGGCCGGCGCCGAAAGGCAGATATTGGAAGCGATGAATCTTGTCGCGGTTTTCAGGCAGGAAGCGTTCCGGCATGAAATGCCTGGGCTTATCCCAATAAAGCGTATGGCGATGCAGCGTCCAGGGCATGACCAGCACCGATTGCCCCTTCGGCATCGTGATCGTCCGCCCATTCTCATCAGTCCAATGGTCGTCTTCGAGCGGCGCACGATTGATCGATGGTGCCGGCGGATAGAGGCGCAGGCCTTCCTCGAAGGCAGCACGTACATGCGGCATCTTGTCGAGCCAATCGACCGGCTCGGCGTCTTCCGCCAGCACCCGGTCGATTTCCTCTTCCATCAGCGTGCGAAAATGCGGGCTTTCGGCGACACAATAGAGCGTCCAGGCAAGCGCGCGGGCCGTCGTCTCGTGGCCGGCGCCGATGAAGGTCAGGATATTGTCCTCGATTTCGTCGTGCGTCAGCCCGTCCGGGCCTTCCTGCCTGAGCAGCAAAGTGAGGAAATCGTCCGGGACCGGCTTGCCGCTATCCATGTCGGCGCGGCGCATATCCATTGTCTCGGAGACGATGCCGCGGAAACCAGTCAGCGCTTTGCGCCCGGAAATCCGAGTCAGGCGCGGCACCCAGGCGGGCGCCTGCAGCAGATCCATCGGATCGATGCGGCCCATATTGTGCAGCAGCGAATCGACCCGATCGGCAAAACCTTCGGTACCGGTGGCAATATTGCCGGAGAATAGTGTCTCGGCAAGGATTTCGTAGGTCAGCTCGGTCATGCCGACGGCGATGTTGATCTCGGTGCCGTCGCGAGCCGGCTTTTCATAGCGCTCAACGAATTCCTGAGATTTCCTCAGCATCTGCCCGGCAAAGCCGCGGGCATGGCGCGGCGTGAACACGGGCGCCATGGCCCTGCGCGAGCGCTTCCAGACATCGCCTTCCGCCGTTAGCAGCCCGTCGCGCAGGATCGGCCGGAGCACCATCTGGCGGATCGGCTGCATGCCGTATTGGGCGGCATTGTCGACGAGCACATGCTTGATCAGGCCGGGATGATTGACGATGGTGGTCAGCTGGCCGAAGAATTTCGCCTGGATATAGGGCAGCGTGTAGCTGGGCTGACCCCAGAGCTCCAGCGGGTTGCGAAACACGACCTTGATGATTTCAAGCCGCGATGGCGGGATGGTGCGCGGAACGGGGGCCGGTGGTTCGAAGGGTTCGAGGCGCATATCCATCAGATTGTCCTTTCCCCTCCGAACTCGAAATTAGAGAAGCCGCCTCAACTCTTCAAGCTTGTCGTTGATCAGCCAGCCGTAATAATTCTCTTCCGGCAGGACGATATCGCCCGCCGCGCGGCCCCGGTTCTTCGCCGCAAGTGCCGCAGCACGCTCGGCCGGATCGCCGACATTGTAGAGCGTTGCCGTCACGCCCGGATTCTTGGAAATGTCCATGCCGGCGATGCGCTTGTAGTCGTCGATCGACATGCGGATCGAGGCGGCCATATAGGCGAGCGACTTGTCCGGATCCATGATCGCCGAATAGACGCCCGATGCATCGCTTTCATCGAGTTTCGGATAACCGGAAATTTTTGTGACCAGATCGGAGAGCTCAAGCGCCGTCAGCGGGTTGATCTGGCCGAGCCCAAACGTCTGGCCGGCATAGAAAGGCTGGAAGAACACGGCCGAGAAGCGGTTGTTGGGGAAGCTTTCGCCATTCACCGTCTTGCCCTGGAATTTGCGCTGCCAGACATGCTCGCGGCAAGTCCAGACGGCATAAGAGCCCGACTTGCCGTTGCATTCGGCAAATTCCGGACGGGCAATGAAGTCATCGATCTTCTCGTCATTATAAGCGAAGCGGAAGGAATTGCCGGCATAGGCCGCTGCCTTGACGTAATATTGCTGCAGGCTGTCATAGACGTCGACATTATAGGTGTGTTCGCCGACCAGGGCGCCGATCATATGGATCGGGTCTATATGATAGGCCCGCGCCGTCATCTTGATCTTGGATACGAGATCCGGGTCATTGGCGAGGAGATCACGGACCTTCTCATATTTGTGCTCGAAGGTCGTATGGCCCGCCTTGGTGCGGCGCGACGAGGCGCCCGGAATGTCCGGCTGCTCGGCATGGCGATTGCCCGGCGGCACGATGGTGACGGCCCGGGCGGTGCCGGTGATGGACGTGGCAAGGCCGATCACGGCCACGAAAGTCAGCAGCAAACGGCGCAAGATGGGAATCCGCCCTTCAAGATCATGTTCCGCGCTGCGAATGGCCCGCAATCGTGTCAAAATCAAGAGGCGGATTGTCCCATCGGGTGGGGAATGTCTTGCTGGATTGTGTGTTGCAGGACTTGGCTTAGCCCTTCGAGGCATTTCAACGGC
>NZ_JBFUFF010000132.1:0-15119 GCF_056403555.1 Rhizobium sp. P2_G2 | reverse complement strand
TGCCCAGACAGCCAGGACAATGAACTCGGGCGTGAAGTGGGCATATTGCGTGCAGCGGGCAAGCGACGCATGCTCGGCCTCGCTGACGGCCGCCTCCAGCGCGCCGCCGAGGTCATCCCAACCCATGCGGAAGTCGAGTTCGCCCGGCCGCCGGAACATGCCGTTTGCAAGCTCGGACGCCCCGAACCCGGTGAAGCGGATCAGCTTGGCCTGCATGTCCCGACTTGCCGGTAGATCGTGCTTCTCGAGTTCATTGGCGGTCAGTATAGCTGCAACATTGATCCGCGCCCGTTCCTTCCAGGTCGGGGCGAGGCCACGGTCGCCGGCGTCCAGATAGAAGTTGGCGCGCTGGCCTTGTTTGGGGGTTGCCGGCGCCCTGGCCGTCGGCAGCGGCAGCGCCGAAGCAGGCGCGGGCGGCGTCGGATCGGGTTCGTCATCGTTGGCGGCGAAACCGCCGAACGCGGTGACGCCCAATCCGAGACCGGACGAAAGCGCGCTGGTGCCGAACATGTCGAGAGTGAAACGATCGTTGCTCATGCGAAAAGCTCCTGTTGAGAAGGCAAGTGCCACCGTCCTGCCGTTCGAGGGCAGTCGATAGACGCGAAGGTTGGATGGATATCGCTGCGATGCCGCGAGCGCGGTGACCACGTTTGGCCACTGACATCGGAGTCGGAGGCGTTGATTACGCGGCGACTTGCGATGGAAGGTGGCGCAGATGCACTGGCAGTTTGCCGGCGATCTCATCATTAGTCAGATCACCGAGCAGCTTGCGCCGGGACTCGCCGACAGCATTATAGATTTTGACCAGCCGGCGGCCTAGCAGATGTTCGRGGCAGGTTTCGTCGGAGTAGCCACGATAGGCGTCGGCCGTCGMGCTCCAGATATGCTCGAGACGTTCTTCCCGTGTCATGGCTCGAACTGGACGGCTCTCGCGTTCAATGATGGCAAGGCGCATCTGCTCGACCGAACCGGCATCCGAGAGATTGCAATAGCCGTGAAAATGTCGGATCGCAGCGTCGACCTGAAGTGCAAAGAAGACGCTGGTAACAGAACCCGTGAGAAACTCGCGCATCGCGAACATCGATCCGCGGATCCATAGCGGCGGCAGGATCTCGAACATGTAGTCGTGCTCGGTTTCGCCGATCTCGAACCATTCGCCGGCGTAGAGCGGGGTAGCGTCAACGTCCCAACGGTTCGGGCGCTGGGCATGGCGGTCGAACATGCGGAACATCTGCTGGCGGCTTGCGACACCCTGGAAAACTTTGCGGATCGCGGGAGAGGGGATCATTTTCTGCTCCTTCGAGTATCTGGACCGAAACGCAGCGGATCCTAACGACCTCACCGTCCTCTTCAGTCCTTCCTGACCCCTTCCAAGCCGCCGACATCGCGACCGGCCGGGTCAAGGGCCGGCTCGTCCGGGCGAAGCCTCCCTTGACGCGRCCGGCGCGAATGCGGCACGCCTCTCTCCTTTCTTTCCGTCCTTTCCTTTTCTCTGACCTTCAGGGTTTCGTTCCAATCCTCCTCAGGCGGGCGGAGACGTGTCCAGTCGCAGCCCACATCGCCGGCAAGCGCACGCAATCGTTCCGCATATATGTCGCCTTGGGAATTGGCGTCCGTCGCTGCGACGAGCTGGAGACCAGGCCGGGAGGCGAGTGCGCGAAGGGCTGCCTCGGTGGTTGGCGACCATCCACCGCCGGTGCTGAGATAAAGCGTGCCGTCGCGTGGGCCCTCGATGGCCGCGAGGCTCATTGCATCGATCGAGGCTTCAGTGACGGCCAGGCGCAACGCATTACCTGCACCGAGACGGAAAAGGACTTTGGCGCCACCGGTAGCAAAGCCACGCCATTCGGGTCCGCGTTCTTCCCACCCGGCCACGACGCCGCGTTCATCCAAATGGGCAGCCCACATGCTTCCAAACGGCCCTTCCCGAAGCACGCCCCGCGCAAGCGCCTGTCGGATGATGCTGGCGGGAATTGCCCGGTTCCAGCGAAGATAGCACCATGCCCGTGAACCTGGCTCTGGGGCTCGGCGGGCATTCCAGCGATCCGGAATTGAACTATCGGGCTTTGAATGGATCGGTGGGCAGCGCCAGATGGGTTCAGACGGCGCGAATTCGACAAGTGTGGCGACGCGTTCAATGCCTTCCGAAAAACCGGTGCCGTCGAGATGGCTCACGAGCGAGAATACATCGCCCTTGCCATCGCCGAGCGGGTCGAACCAACCACGCCCCTCATGTGTGACGATGATGATCTCACCGCCCCGGCGAAACTTCACGGCACGCCGGGTGCTTTCCCTCTGATCCACAGCAAAGCCCGAAGCCTCAAGCACCGCTTCGCATCTCACCCGGCCACGCAACTCCTCGATATCCTTCCTGTTCATATTGAACTCGATCGCACGGCGATCCTCCTCTCTTTCCTTTTCCGCACAGTTGGCGGGCACAATCCGGTCCGCCGCGAAGAGCAGAGGGGGCAAGGGCGCGGGTGGCAACTGACAGAAATTGCAGCAAAGACCTGCCAGCCGCGGCGCAGCCTCCCTTGCGGCCTCCGGCTCGCAAGCGGCAGCCGGAACGGCAAAGGCCGGCTCGATGCGCCGGCCAGGGAAAGAATTCATGCACGACCTCGAGATCGTCGCTGCCGTCGAGCTCGTCGGAGGGCAGAACGCCGTACTCTCCGTCGACTTCGAAGACGGTGACCGGAACCATGAGGTCAAGGGCCAGGCGATAAGCATGAGACTGAGCGAGGGAAAGATCGTACGACATTTGAGAGGCTCCATCCTGGAGCGGGCCAATTCCCGCTCGATGGCTCCCCAAAAGGCACGGCTTCGGGCGCGATCACCGCGGAGGCGATAGACAAAGCGGCCGCAGCTTGCTAGCGGACCCCTTGCGGGTTGATCGTGGAAGATCCGAAGACGGGCCAGGACGCCATCACAAGAGAGCGGGATTTGGCCGCTTCTGATGGAAAGAGYTCGCAAACCACCCCGTTCGCACTGATATTCGCCCCGTGGAGGAGCAGCCGTCGGCCAGAAGCGTGGGTACTAACCTAGTCGGGACTAGACATGCCTTAGATTGCACGTCATCAAGTGGATCAAATCAGCCCGATAGTTTTCGCAAGTTCGACAGCATGACGGATTGACTCCGCGCCCAACAATTCGACAGCCCTTCGCACCTCGCCGCGAATTTCGGCCTCCGACCGGCCTTCCAATGTCGCAATCTCGTTAATTGGTCTGTCATCGGATATCCATCGGAGAAAGGCGATTTTATCCGTCGAGAGTTGAGACATGCGAAAACCCAACTTTAGCGCCTCATTTGTTTGGGAATACAAGCCAAGTCCACCACTGCGCTCGCACGGTAAGGGACGAGCCGCCGTCGTGCAAATGCGCTATGAACACCCGGCTGGCGTTCGATATCGCAGTAGAAGGCGACCAGGCAACCACGCTCTTGACGCCACATTGTTCGATCCACTTTCCAGCGCCTTTCGTGGAGGCAGCCGCCGGTTCCCGGCCGTGTAGAAGAGCGCGCTGGCAGCAGAGAATCCGGCGAACAGAGCAAACATTGCGGGAGCTCCGACAGTACTGATCGTCAATCCTCCCAGCGTCGGCCCGAGGAAACTGCCCGCAGTCGAGAGCGCGTGGGCGCCGTAATAACTTCCTCGGTTTTTGTCGTTCGAAATACCGTCGACCAAGATGTATTCTGACGGAACGACCAGAATCTCGCCGACTGTGAACACCGCCATCGAAATTGCGAAACCCGCCAAACCCGAGGAACAGCCGAAACCAATCTGGCTGATCATGAACATAATGCAGCCGGCTCCAAGCGCACTGAGCGCGCCAACGCGTTCAATGAAGCGCCGAGCGACTGAATTGCCAAGCAGAACGACTGCACCATTGATCGAAACGAGATAGGCGAAGATCTCAGTCCCGCCGGYGATGTTTTGCGCGAGATAGGGAGCCAGCGTAGCCGACCATTGCCCATAGACGGCGATTAGCAGCGTGCCGCCAGCTACGAAATAGATCAGTCGCGGGTCGCGGATCGCGACCTTGATGCTGGCAACCAACGGCATCGCAATGGAAGCATGACCGTCATCGGCGTGTCCGGCCGACGGCAGAGGCAGCAGATGAAGCGCGAATGCGAGTGCGGCATAGACGGCGCCGGCAGACATGAACAAAGTGGTCGTCGCAGCACCTGCCGCAACCCCAATCATCGGTCCGATAGTCCATCCAACATTCGATGCGGTGTAGCGCCAGGAAAAATACTTAAGGCGCAGAGGTTCAGGGCAAATGTCGCTCATCAATGCGCGCGACATTGGCCCGTAAATAGAGATCGCGACTGCGGCAACAGTTTGCGCAATAAAGAACATGACCACAGTGCCGGCAAGCCCATCCCGATCGAGGCGAGCGCGATCGTTATCAGGGTCAATACCAACACGGCCTTTCTTCCGACCCTATCGGAAAGCGAACCAGCAAATGGCGCTGTGATCGCCCCCAGCAGGGGACCGACACCAAGCAAGAAACCAATCATGCCAGCACCGAGACCGAACACTTGCTGGAACTGGATCGCCAAGAAGGTCATGCTCATCGCGCGTGCAACGGTGACGACGCCCGCACCGCCGATGAGAAGCAAGACGCCGCGAGGTCTGTGTCGATGTTTGCCCATTGCTCCACCTGCTATTTCCTGCAGTTTCACCACGGTGCGGCTTCGACTAAAGTCCATGCAATGACAAGCCAGCGCGAAGCCGAAAGACCAATCAATCTGATGCAAAATCGAAAGAGACTGTCTTCATCGCTGTCGATGCTCAGGGCGGCGAAGCATCGCGATCAGCTTGAGCCCGCCCTAGGAGACCTCTGCCTGCGATATGGCCTGTCACACATGACATTTCTTGTGGCTCACATCCGCGGTCGGTCGGCGAGATACCCGTATTTCTGCACCACCTATCCCGCGGCATGGACGGACGCTTATTTCGAGAGAGACTATTTCGACGTCGACCCAGTGATCGGCGTCCTGCGCTGGGGGCATCTGCCGGTAGACTGGTCCTCTCTGGATTGGCGGCCTACGCCAGCAGACCACTTTTTCAAGGAGGCGACGCGCCACGGCATCGGCCCACACGGCTTGACGGTTCCCGTCCGAGGCCCGACGGGAGAACGCTGCCTCTTCTCGGTCACGTCCAACCGTCCCAAGCGCGATTGGTCGAGTCTCCGCGCTTCCAGCATTCATGAGCTGCACATCCTCTCCCACTATCTGCACGAAACAGTGCTCACTGTCACCGGTCTGCGTGACGCCGCCCGCTATCGGGAGCTCTCGGGGCGCGAGCGGCAATGCCTCCAGTTGCTTGCGATGGGTCGGATCTCCAAGCAGATCGCAGCTGCACTGGGTATTTCGGAAAGCGCCGTCAAATTGTACCTGAGATCGGCAAGAACCAAGCTCGGCGCCTCGACAAGCCATCAAGCCGTTGCGAAGGCGAGCTTCCTCGAGTTGATCGACCTATGAAAGCGCCGTTCGCGTCAGCCGCCTGTTCATCTCATCCCTCACCCTAGTCACCGTCAACCTGCCGATTTCGGTAGATTGCCGCGTCCTCCGCCCAAGTCCAGAGATAGCAACCTGAGGTTCTCAACCGGCGGATGCGTGTATAGCAAGCTAAATTGCCCCGCCAACGCCCGAAATGAACCGCACTATCTGCGACCGATGGAGGAGATGGTCATGGTGGACCTGGCAACGATCGAAAAATGGCGGCGCGCTCCGCGAGTGACGTCGTTCGCTCCATTCTTCGAGCGAACGGCCAGCGGGCAGGGTGGGGCGCCGGACTTGGGCGAACCCGCGCTGGACATGAGCTTGCTCGACTTCGATCTCGATGCCGCGGTGTTCGCCGACACGCACCGGCGCCTGTGGGGGACTTTCGACAGCCATTACTTTGCGAGCATTCCCTATCGCCTCGAAGAGGAATGTCGCCTGGGTGCTGCAATGCTTGCCTTTGCGTTGCGGACCTGGGCTCGGGGCACCTGCCCCACCACCATCTACACGCTCGGCACCGGCACTGGCTGCCTGACCCGCACGCTTGCCACACTTGGCGACGGTCGTATTGAAGCACTCTGCTGCAGTCCGACGGCCGCCAATCGGACAGCTTTCTATGCGAACCGCGGAAGCGAGCATGCCCACTTTTTCCACGGCCCGTTTTTCGAACTCGATGACGAGCGGTATTCAACCGACGCCGATCTTCTTGCGTTCAGGAACGGATTTGACGTGCTGTTCGAGGACACGACCTTCCAGATGTATGATCGTGACCGGAGCAAGCAATTGGAGTTTGTCGTCCCGCGTATCCGACCGGGCGGCCTTCTCGTGCAGGTGCAGAAGCTTGCGCAACAGAACCCTGACATCTACGAGCAACGTGAGCGCCAGAAAGATGAGCAGTTCAAGTCGCGGTTCTTTTCGCCGCGCCATATCTCTGAGAAGAAGGACGAGGTACTCGCCACGATGACGAACCTTCAGGTCGATCTGGAAACGACGGTGTCGGCTCTCAGGGGCTTTTTCCGCTATTCCGTCGTAACGTGGAACAGCGGCAACTTCTACACGATCGTGTCATCCAATTCGCGGGCATCCGTGCTTGAACTCGTTTCGCTGATGCTCAAGCCGGCGATCCCTCCGGGCTATTGCTACGAGCCGTTGCCGGCGGCGATCGTCGACACCGATGCGGAGCCGCTCGGGTTGGATCTTGCGTGGCGGCGGGCGAATACCATGGCGCTGCTTGCGCCACGGCTTCTCAAGGCATCGTGAAATGTCGGGAAGTCCTGCGGTCGAAACACGGGAATATTGCAGCGCGGCTGATGTCAAACAGGCGCTCTCCACCCTGATTCCCGATCTTTCCCGGTACTGGGAGCGGCCACTTCATGCCTATGCGTCGGTGGCCTACGATGCCGATCCCTTTCGCTCCGATTGCGCGGAGCGCAACCATGCTATGGATCGCCTCCGCAGTTGCGTCGAACGAGCAGCACTCAGGGCGGGTTTCGAAGCGGAGGATGCTCGAAATGCCGGCCTTCAAATCCTGGCGGTGCCGGTTCTCCAGACAGGGCCGCACTGCCTGCTGCTGATCGAGCCAGACGCGTTCTACACACATCTTTTCAGCTTGCTTGGCCTGAAAGCCCAGGCTCGGAAATGGCATATCAGCTATTTTGTTTCGACGACAACATTCATGGAGTCGGCAAAGAAGGGACCCGGCTGGCTTCGGCTTGAAGATGAACCGCTGAACCTGTTCGGCCTGCCCAGGAGCCGAATGGATGGTCGCAGCATCTGCTGTCATAATGGTCCCTATCGCTTTTCGCTCACCAACCCGAAAGGCGAAGTGGCGCCCAATGCCTCGGCCGCGCGGCTCCTTTCGGATTTGCCCAACGATGAGTTCGCTTCCGCCGCTGAAGCGATCAAGGCGGCCAATCAAAGCCTTTGGCGCAGCAAAATCGCCTCACCAGTGAATCTGCTGCAGCTCGACGACTTCGATATTGCCGACTTGGTCGCCGACCATCTCGAGGATGCACAATCATGGTTGTCGACCCATTTCGTCGGAGACGGCACGGTTGCCAACTGCATCCTGAATGCGATCGATGACCTCAACGACGGGCCGTGGAATGGCTGGATTCGAAGGACCACCGATCTCTTCTGGCGCGTGGAAAACGATAGAGTTGTGCCGCTGCGACTGCAAGATAACGTCCTCCGGTCGTGCGGATCATCACGCTTTCAAGCGGAGTACCGCTCCGACAGCCTTGCGAGGGCACTTCGTGCGCGTGCAATCCTCCCCAACCTGTTCACAGCATTCCTTGTCATGTCGATCTTGCCTGGGACGAGAGTTCTCGGCGGATGTCGGCAGACGATCTACTATCCCTTGATGCGCTATCTGAGTTCAATAGCCATTGAGCGATCGGGTGATCTCGGTCTTCTGCAGGCGCTTCAGAAAGATCGCCAACCGGGACTATGGGGGCATCGCGTCTTGAGGCCGGCCAACGGCGACCCGTTTCACGAGCTTGAAGTGGCCGGAGGGATCTCACCCCTCCTATCAAAATACGCGCAACTGTGGCTCACCGAGTCGAGCGGCGATCTCGCAAGCTTTACCCAGGATCCGATCTGGGCCAGCCTTTCAGACCATCTCCGCTCCGGCACGATCACCAGAGAGTCCGAGGAATGGCGGTGGTCAGGATTTTGACCGGTGCCCAAAAACACATCCGGGAACGGCCAGTGGTTAAGACCTCCCATGGGTCTGAGCACGATACGGCGATGTGACTGTGTCCGCCTATTTGCCTCAGATGCAGCGAACCTGCCTACGGGAGAAGTGGGCGGCGGCGGGATCAGCAAGAGGCAAACGCTCGCGAAGCGATTACATGGGCGTTGTCTCAAATCCCGCCCATGCAGAGATATTTCATCTCCAGATAATCTTCGAGGCCGTGGCGCGAGCCCTCGCGGCCGATGCCGGATTGCTTCATGCCGCCGAACGGTGCCGCCTCCGATGACATCCGGCCGGTATTGATGCCGACCATGCCATATTCGAGCGCTTCGGCCACCCGCCAGACATGCTTCAGGTTCGAAGAATAGAAATAGGCGGCGAGGCCGTAGATCGTGTCATTGGCCTCGCGCACCACCTGGTCGCCATCCTCGAAACGGATGATCGGCGCCAGCGGCCCGAACGTCTCCTCCTGGGCAGCACGCATTGCATGCGTGATGCCGGTGATCACGGTCGGTTCGAAGAAGGTGCCGGCGCAATCGATGCGGCTGCCGCCGCAGCGGACCTCGCCGCCCTTCTCCTTGGCATCGGCGATGTGGGCTTCGATCTTGGCGATGGCGTGATGATCGATCATCGGGCGGATGGTGATACCCGGCGCAAAGCCGTCGCCCACCTTCAGCTCGGCCACGCGCGCCACGAACTTTTCGGCGAATTCATCATGGGCGGCGGACTGCACAAAGATGCGGTTGGCGGACACACAGGTCTGGCCGGCATTGCGGAATTTCGCCTGGATGGCGCCATCGACGGCTTCGTCGATATCGGCATCGTCGAAGACGATGAACGGCGCATTGCCGCCAAGCTCCAGCGCCACCTTCTTGATCTGGTCGGAACATTGCCGCATCAGCAGTCGGCCGACTTCGGTCGAGCCGGTAAAGCTGATCTTGCGGACTTTCAGATTGCTGCAGAGTTCGCGGCCGACAGCCGCCCCTTCCGACGCATAGATCAGGTTGAGCACGCCTTCGGGAAAGCCCGCCTGCGCGGCCAGGGTGAACATCGCGCCTGCGACGAGCGGAGTCTGCTCGGCAGGCTTCAGCACGATAGCACAGCCGGCAGCGAGCGCCGGCGAGACTTTTCGGGCCACCATCGAGGCCGGAAAATTCCACGGCGTGATCGTGCCGACAAGCCCGACCGGCTGCTTGATCACCAGCATGCGCCGGTCGTTGGACGGTGCCGAGATCGTCTCGCCATAGATGCGGTTGGCTTCTTCGGCATACCATTGCACATAGGCGGCGGCATGCGACACTTCCGACTTGGCTTCGGCGAGCGGCTTGCCCATTTCGGCGGTGAGGATGGCTGCGAGGTCGTCGGTATGCGCTACGATCAACTGATGCCAGCGGCGCATGACCGCGCTTCTGTCTTTGGCGGGCAGGGCGGCCCATGCGGCCTGGCCCTCCGCGGCACGATCGATCGCCTGGCTGGTCTCGGGTATACCCATGTCCGGCAGTGTCGCCAGCAGTTCGCCGGTCGAGGGATTGAAGACCTCGAATGTCGGGCCAGACCATTTGGCATGGAAAAGGGCGATCTTGTCGAGATCGGCGAACAGCTTCTTATCGGTAATATGCCGGGTCATGGCTGGTGAGAGGGGCAAAACAGTCTCCCTTGGAAAGGCCAGCCAAGCTTAACGCACACCTGCCTCTTCCGTCTGTCGTCGCAGTCGGTGTCGCCGGGCAGGGGCCGCTAGATAGCGCCCAGCCGGTGGGGCGTCAATCAACTACGCGACGCACTCGGGCGAGATGACGCAAAGCGCTCCGCTATGTGTGGCGACTTTTCCACGACGACCTTGGGGCCGCCGTTGAGACGATCGGACATCATCATTTCGTATCGCTGACAGTCTTCGGGAGATGCGGTCTTTTTTTGAGCGGCGACTGTTGTGGCAACTCAGACGAATCGGATTTCGACGTCATCACTTTGGATGCCGGAAGCGAACGCCAACCCCACCACCGTTCTCCGGGATGAACTCAATTCCAGCCTCCACGAACGCACTTGAAATGCGCTCAAGTGTGCCTTCACGCAAATCCTCTCCGCGTTCGAGGCGGACTATTGTTTGCGTTGAAACCTTTGCTGCCGTGGCAAGGTCGATTACCCCCCAACCCAATGCGGTACGGGCCATTTTGCACTGGATCGCCTTCATATCACCATACAATGGTGATTTCGGTTGCATTTCATATATCGTTCCTATAGGTTACGCTCGTAAACGGCCGGATGACGTGTTGGAGCACGATATCCGGCCTGACCAAAACCAAGCTGTTTGGGAGCTCGGATCATGGCTGATTCTGAGAATAGCAGAACTTTGCCTGCAATCACGCAAAGAAACCTGCTGCCGATCACCGGGCGTTTTCTGAAAAAGCTGACGGCAGCGCGAGACCATACCACCCATGCGGCCGAAGCACTCACCAGATGGGAAGCTTGGTGGTGCGCACATCGTGAGAGTGCCCGACTCAGCAGTTTGCTGCAGCCGTTAGAGGCTAAGCTATTCCGAACAGTCAGCAGCCCCAGTGTGGAAATTCGCGTGCCGAAGCGAACCGCCCCCATCATGGCTGCAAGTTCGGATGAGATCGACCGCTGGCTTGAGGGCGAGGAATTCGCCGAGATGCGCATACGCGCCAAGGCGGAGCTCGCGAGCCGCCGGCGCGAATGGGAAGCAGCAGATATCGACGTCGGATATAGCCGTGCCAAAGAGGCGGAAGATATCGCCTCTGCCACGGAACACCGGCTCGCGGACGACCTCTTGGCCATAACCGCAGGATCGGTTGTATCTGCAACAGCCAAGCTGCACTGCATTATCGAGCAAGGAGAACCCAAGCCCAACAGCGACGAGTTCCCATGGCCTCAAGTCCGGTCCGTGCTGGCCGATCTCATGATGACAACTGCTCCCGGCATACTTTCCTCGAAGAATCCTTGAAGGAGACCTTAATTTTCGGCGTATTCGGCCGCCGTCGTGAAAAGGGCCTTCCTTGCCGGAGGGCGTCTCAGACACGGCGGGTCGTTAATCGAGATTCCGCCAAGAGCTACGCGGAATACAGGCACTTCATAGGTGAGTTCTCACTCACCCGATCCTGAGTGCCTTACTACAAAGCATACAACGCAAAACGGCAGTGAAGCCTGACCTTCGAAGCGAAACGATCGCTTCGCGGGGACGGGAGCGTGCGCGGTGAGGACATCCCTTTGCCGAAACGGGTTTCGCTGCAAAACAAAGGAGGGAACACCGTAATGCCAATATCGCATAAATTCCGCTCGCTCATGCTCGCAGCGACCATCACCGCGGCGGCGACGATCGCGCCATTCGATGCCGCTGCCATGGCAGAGGAACTGCGCGTCGGAACTCAACTCAAGTTGATGACGCTTGATCCGCAGTATGCCGATCTCAACGAAAACACGTCGCTGCTCTCCCATATCTATGAGCGTCTCGTCTATCAGGACGAGCACCTGGATCCTAAGCCTTGCCTTGCCGTTTCGTGGAAGCGCCTTTCGGAAACGCGCTGGGAATTCAAGCTCCGGCAAGGGGTCCGTTTTCATGACGGATCTCCGTTCAAGGCCGAGGACGTCATCTATTCAATCGCCCGCGTCCGGGATTTTCTCAAATCCCCCAGTGGCGGTTTTCAGTCCTATACGAAGCAGATCAAATCGGTCACAGCGACTGACCCTCTTACCGTCGTCATTGAAACGAAGAGCGATGTTCCGACACTCCCGCTTTCGCTCTCGTCCATCTTCATCATGCCACATAAGGCGAAGGGCTTCGTCACGACCGATGAGCTCAATTCGGGTGTGCCGCCCGTCGGCACCGGCCCTTACAAATTCCAGAGCTGGCAATCGGGAGAAGTCCTCAAGCTTGTCAGAAATAATGCCTATTGGGGAGGAACGCCTGCCTGGTCGAATGTTACCTTCCGGGTCATCGAAAGTCCTGCCGCCCGCGTTGCCGCTTTGACGACCGGTGATGTCGATATTGCAGACTATATTCCGGCGCGTGACGTAGCAGAGCTTGAGAAAGGCGGCGTAAAGATCGAAAGCACCAGCGCCGCCCGGTCGAACTTCTTGCAATTTGATGTGAGCAGGGCCGAGGCGCCGGGCGTGACCGACAAATCCGGCAATCCGATCCAAAATCCATTCCGTGACAAGCGGGTGCGTCAAGCTCTGACCATGGCGACCGACAGAGCGTTCCTATCCGAGAAGATCCTTCTCGGATACGGAACCGCGGCAGCACAGCTTTTCCCAACCGGTTTGTCCGGAACATCGACGAACCTCAAAGTCCAGGCGCCGAACTACGATGGCGCAAAAGCGCTTCTGGCCGAGGCAGGTTTTCCGGATGGCTTCAATGTCGTGCTTGCTGGCCCCACCGGGCGTTATCCGGGCGACGGCGAGTCGTTGCAAGCCATCGCGCAAAACTGGGCCCGGATCGGTGTGACCGTTCAACCCGTCGTCGCGCCATTCTCGGTTTTTGCGACGCAACGGTCGAACGGTGCCTATCCGGTCTGGTACGGCGGCTGCTCTGGCGAAGCCGTCACACTTTGCCTGGACAGCGTTCTTGCCTCGCCGAACACCGAGCTTGGAACGGGTTCGCTGAACTACGGCAAGTACCAGAATACAGCGTTTGACGAAATGCTCGCGAGGGCAAAGGTGCTCGAGGACGGTCCAAAGCGCAACGATGCCCTTGCCCAAGCGACGGAATTCGTCATGGCGGATTACCCCATCATCCCGCTCTATCATTTTCACCTGATCGTCGGATACCGCGAGAAGGTGCGCACATACACCGTGCACCCGCGCGGCTGGACCACGGCGATGCAGGCCGTTCCGTCGGGGGAATAAGTTCAATGATCATGATGAACGCTGTCGCGGGAAGGCTTTTACAAGCATTCCTCCTCCTCCTTGTCATGTCGCTCATCGGCTTCATTGGCATCCACACCGTGGGCAATCCCGTCTACAACATCGTCAACATCGAAACCGCCACCACTGAGGACATCCGCAAGGCGACGATCGCGCTCGGATTGGATCTGCCGCTCTGGCGGCAATACCTGCTCTTCATCGGCAACGTCGGCACCGGTAACTTCGGAACGTCATACATCTATCACCTGCCAGCCTTCGGCCTGGTGATGAGCAAGTTGCCCGCCACGTTGGAACTCGCCTCAATCGCTATGGTGTTCGCGGCCTCTGGCGGAACCTTGCTCGGTTTGCTTGCCGGCCGCCGGCAGGGAGCTTCGGTGGATCGCACCATCCTCTCCGGAAGCGTATTTGCACTGAGCATTCCGTCGTTCTGGTTGAGCATGATGCTTATCCTGCTCGGCGCCATCGTGACCGGCTGGTTTCCATCGGGCGGGCGGGGATCGACGGTCTCGCTGCTCGGCCAGGAATGGAGTTTCCTGACGCTAGATGGACTGAGGCACCTGACACTCCCTGGATTGGCCCTTGCGATTCCCAACGTTGCCCTGATCGCGCGGCTCGCACGATCTGGGACGATCGAGGTGGAGAGCCAAGATTTCATCCGGTTTTGTCGGGCCAAGGGTCTCTCATCAAAGAGGATTTTGTTCCGGCATACCTTGCCGAACATCAGCGTCCCCATCGTAACCATTGTTGGCATGCAGTTCGGCGGCATGCTCGCCTTCGCGGTGGTGGTGGAGACGATTTTCGCCTGGCCGGGCGTCGGCAAACTGCTGATCGACTCCATTCAGCTTCTGGATCGTCCCGTACTGATGGCGACTTTGACTTTCGTCTCCGTCGCCTTCGTTGCGCTGAACGCAATCGTCGATCTCTTCTACGCTGTGCTCGACCCGCGCGTGCGCCTATCCGCATGAAAGGAGGGACCTCATGAAAGCCGAAACAATCCGCGCGCTTTGGAAGCGCCCCCGGCGACACCGCGTCAGCCTGTCCACAATCGTGCTTGCCAGCTACATCCTTCTGGCGCTCACGGCATCGATCATCGCACCGCAAAATCCCTACGATCCGTTGCAGATCTACGGATGGGAAGCCTCATCACCTCCGGGGGTGGCGGGAAGCGGGGGCTACATATATCTGCTCGGGACGGACGGTCTCGGACGAGACATCATGAGCACCATTCTCTACGGTCTGCGGATCAGCCTGATCGTCGCCGTCACCAGCACCGCAATCGCGGCGCTGATCGGCCTCGCCGCAGGTGTCAGTGCGGCGTATTTCGGCAAGTGGGTCGATGCCGTCATCATGCGCATCGTCGATCTCCAGCTCAGTCTTCCGACAATCTTGGTGGCCCTTATCGCGATCGTCACGCTCGGACCGGGGATAGATCGCATCATTCTGGCGATCATCATCGTGCAATGGGCAATCTATGCCAGGCTCGCACGCGGGATCGCCCTGAGCGAAATCAGCAAACCCTATCTGGACGCCGCACGCTTACTGCGGCTGCCGACCCGACGGATCATCTTTCAGCACCTGCTTCCCAACAGCATCGCACCGGCCATCACCTTGATTCCGATCGAACTCGGACACGCCGTGGCCCTTGAAGCAACGCTGTCGTTCCTCGGACTGGGCGTTCCAATCGACAAACCCTCGCTCGGTTCCACCGTCGCGAACGGGTTTCAATACCTTATGACCGGCCAATACTGGATCAGCCTGTTTCCGGGCCTCGCACTGTTTGGCCTCATCGCAAGCATCAACTTCGTCGGCGAAGATATCCGACGCCGTCTCGATCCAAGGAGCCGTTCGATATGAGACCCGAGAGCACCCAAGACCCCCTTCTGGTGGTCAGCAATCTCACACTCAAATATCGCGCTGCGACCGGTTCAACGACAATCCTCAGCGATGTCAACCTCAGCCTCCGCCGCCGAGAAATCCTTGGTCTGATCGGTGAATCCGGCGCCGGAAAGTCCACGCTCGGCAACGCGATTCTCGGGTTTCTGC
>NZ_JBFUFF010000131.1:0-15278 GCF_056403555.1 Rhizobium sp. P2_G2 | reverse complement strand
GAATCGTTGGACGGCGTAAATGGAGAGATTGAGAGCCTCGTCAAGCAGGCCTGGGGCAGGCCTGCATGAGCAAACGTAGCGATTCACTCAAGGATTTTCTGGCCCCCATCCAGCTCAGCGATGCTTCACCACGGTCCGCGAAGGCGTCTGTACAGTCAGGGGCGCTAAAATCGATGAACCAGGCATTCACGAATCTTGCCCACGATGCGGAGCTCGCAGAGGTCCTGCGCACTCAAATACAGGCTGGTGAACTGATCATCGATGTAGATCCTGCGGACATTCGCCCGTCTTTCATTAGGGACCGCCTGGACGACTATCAGGGCGAGGATTTTGCCGAACTTCGCGAAAGCCTTCGAACTACYGGTCAAATCATCCCGGTGTTGCTTCGACCACATCCGAATGAGCACAATGTTTACCAGCTTGCGTTTGGTCACAGGCGCGTGGAAGCCCTTCGTCAACTCGGACTGAAGGTGAAAGCGGTTGTCCGCATTCTATCGGACGACGATCTCATTGTTGCTCAGGGAAAGGAGAACACCGAACGACGGGATCTCTCGTTTATTGAGAAAGCCTTTTTTGCGCTGCAGCTTGAAGAGAAGGGCGTCAAGAGACGGGTTATCATGGATGCGTTGGCTTCCACGTCAAAAGGTGTCCTCTCTGGGATGATCTCTTTGGCAAGCGCGTTGCCCTCCGAGCTCGTTCATGCCATTGGCCCCGCGCCATCAATCGGTCGGCCTCGCTGGGAGTCAATGGCACAAAAATTAGCCAAGGATGTTGAAGGCGAAAATTGGCGAGCGGCGCTTCGTGTTCCAGGTTTCTCTGAACTGCACAGTGACGCCCGGTTCGAGAAGGTTTTTGCGGCGATCCAGTTGGCTAGGGCGTCAGAAAACGACGTACTATCTATCAATTCGTCGGACGGCAACAGGATCGCAACGGCGCAAGTTGGCAAGCGATCCACGAAGTTTATTTTCCAGGGAGGCAGGTCGAAGGATTTTTCTTCGTATCTACTGGATCGCCTTCCAGAACTCTATTCGGCGTTCCTGAAGAATGTGCAGGAGTAATGAAGTGTCGATAAACCGAGGAGATTGAACGCAAAAGAAAAGGCCCCCAAACGTTTCCGTCGTGGAAGCCTCTCTCAGTGTTTAGCAGCTTGAGAATCGCATTTCCTCGAATCATAGTCAAGAGTCTTTGGCATCGTTTTGGTGAGCGGGTTTCTTTTGCCTGAAGAAAGGTGAAGGAAAATGCAACGTGGAAATGTGACGACGCCCTTCGGGCGGCGAGCGATGACGCTTGCCTTGATAAAGGGCCAAGTCGAGACGGCCGAGATCAAAGCTGGTAAGTCCGTCGACAAATGGAAAGTCTTCCGCGACATCGCAGAGGCGCGGATCCTGCTCGGCTTGCAAGATCGTTCGCTCGCGGTGCTGAACGCGCTGTTGAGTTTCTATCCGGAAGCCGAGCTTGTCGAAGATCAAGGGCTGGTGGTTTTCCCCTCCAATGCGCAATTGTCGCTTCGAGCCCACGGCATCGCGGGCACCACGCTCCGCAGACACCTCAGCGCGCTCGTCGAAGCCGGCCTCATTCACCGTCGAGACAGCCCAAACGGCAAGCGTTATGCGCATCGCAGTAGGGCAGGGGAGGTCGAACAGGCTTTCGGCTTCAGCTTGGCGCCTTTGCTTGCACGCATGGAGGAACTGGCACATCTGGCGCAGCAAGTTGCGGACGAGCACCAAGCCTTTAAGCGCGCAAAAGAAGCGCTCAGCATCTGCCGGCGCGACGTCCGTAAGTTGATTTCCGCAGCGATGGAAGAAGGTGCAGCAGGCGATTGGGCCGCGATCGAAGCGATCTACATCGACCTGGTTGCACGCCTTCCTCGCTCTCCAAGCCGCTACGAGACCGAGGCTGTTCTTGAAGAGATGGAGATGCTGCGGGAAGAGATCGTCAACCGCCTGGAAATGCAGCTGAATACACAAAAAATAGATGGCAATGATATCCAGAGTGAACGTCACATACAGAATTCAAAACCAGACTCCATCTATGAACTTGAACCTAGCTCCGAAGAAGAGCAGGGCGAAAAGTCGAGCCCGGTCCCGATACAATCTGCCGAGCCGATAAAGGCATTCCCGTTGGGCATGGTGCTGCGGGCCTGCCCGCAAATTGTAGATTACGGGCCTGGTGGCGGCATCAAACATTGGCGTGACCTGATGTCGGCGGCCGTGGTGGTGCGCTCGATGCTTGGCGTCAGTCCTTCCGGCTACCAGGAGGCCTGCGAAACCATGGGTCCGGAAAATGCCGCGGCTGCGATCGCCTGCATTCTCGAACGTGCCGGCCATATCAATTCGGCAGGCGGCTATCTCCGCGATCTGACGCGACGAGCCGCGCGCGGCGAATTCTCGCTCGGGCCGATGATCATGGCATTGATGCGGGCGAATGGCGGGCCCGAACGCCGATCCGCCTAACGTCAGGCGGATCGAGTTCTACTGGGCCTGAGAGGGCATCGGGATGAATTTATCTGGCCGACAGCATCATGTTATGTCGGGGAGCCTGTCGGCAATTTTCTTGAGATAGTCGTCGATTGCTTCCTCGATATAGGAGTTGAACTTGCGCCGTTCGATTGCCGCGAGGATCTTGAGCTTCTTGTGGACCTCGGCGCGAATGTAGATGCCGGTCGTCACCTTGGTCTCCTCTCGAAACCGTTTGCCGGCCACCGGATCATGGCTTTCGCCTTTGATCATCATTGCGCGCAATCGGCCTGGGGGAGGCGCTATTTTGTCCGGCACTGCTTCGGCGCTTGACTGCGCACTCGCCTCAAAGCCGGCGCTGAGTTTAGGGGGCTTCTGGCGAATGGCAGGTGGTTTGCCGGTCACAAGGCCAAGAACGAGTCCCTTCTTTTCGTCGTGCTCGCTCATGTGGCGTCGACCTCCAGGCTCGATTTGTAGAGCGTGATGATTTCGTGGAGAAGCGCCTCGATCTCCGCGACTGCTTTGTCATCTCGCTGATTGATCGTCTGCAGTGTGCCGGCTGCGCCGATGGATTGATAAGCCGATCTGCGCCAGATGACCTTCGAGGCCAATCGAACGCCGCTCTCTCGCAAGATTTCGCGCAGCGGTTCATGGACCTTTGCTCTGCCGGTTACGAAATCATGCTGATTGATAACGATCAGCACTGGAATCTTCCGATTTTGCTCTTCCTCGACCACGGGAAGGTGATTGAGTGCCAACTGGAGACCAGCGACAACGTCGTCCTGGGTGGTCTGAAGCGGAATGATTACAACGTCGGCTGCGTATAGGCCAGCGTAGAGGTTTTCATTGGTCGTTCCTTCAATGTCGATGAAGACGATCTTGCCGTTCTGCTGTTGATCAATCGCCGTCTGATAGATTTGATCGGCGTCGAGTGAACTGATCGCATCCAGTCTGGGAGGCCAGACCTTGGCTTGTCTTGATACATCGACCCATCGCATGGTGTTGGCTCGGCTGTCCGCGTCAATGAGAAACACCTCATTGCCGGCGTCGGCCGCCGTGCCGGACAGGGCTCGTACGAGTGTCGTTTTTCCGGTTCCGCCCTTTGGATTCGCTACAGTGATGATCATGATCGCTCCTTCGGATATGAAATCAATATAATAATTATCTGCGGCCGATTGGCAATCGTCTGTTGCCTGTTGACGATTACCTGGAAGCAATCAGCAATGGGCAACGGTGAGCTACTAACAGGCAATTGACACCAGGCAATAGCTCATTGTCCGGTATCAATTGCCTGTTAATTGGCAACGCTGCGATTGTTGATTATTCGTTTCAGATCGAACTGGCCTTTGCGGAGGTAAAGCGCCCGGAGCGAGAGCAAGTAGCAAAAACATAATTATAATGATTATTTTGGTGGCAGGATAGTCAAGTTTGTGGTACAAACTCGACCAGCGCCTCGCCTCCGGCAAGGCCTGTGGTTCGCGCCTCCGGCGCTCTGGGCCTTTGCGGCTCGCGAAAGGGAACAGATGTCGCGCAGCGAGGTGATCAGGGTCCGTCTCACGACCGAAGAGAAACAGGTATTGGCGGACCTTTGCGGAACCGAGCGAACCAAAAGCGACGTGATCCGCCATCTCTTTCGCGACCGTGCCGGTCTGCCGATGCCTGTGGCGCCGATCGAAGCCGTGGCCTTGCGGGCGGCAGTGGAGGAACTTCGCCGCATCGGTATCAATCTCAACCAGGCCGTCCGGGCCATGAACGAAGGCAGGGTCGGCTACGAGCCGCAGCTTGAGACAGCCCTTGTTCAGTTGATTGACGGCGTCTCCGGCCTACGTGCCGACTTTGATGACGTGCTGAGGCTCGGCCGCATCAGGCGAGGAGGACAGCGCAATGGCGCATGAGTGGTCGCGTCTGCTGTTGGATGTGGAGAGTCGGATCGTGCCGCGCTCCCGGAGGCAGGAAGATCAAGAGGAAGAGCATCGACGCCCAGGTGGCGCTGCGGCTGCATTTCCGGCTTCGGGGTTAACTTTCAGCAAAACGGGATTTGCGACCAAGGCTCGGACTGCAAACGCGTCCTCGGGTCAGGAGACGATCGCCAGGGTGTTGCGACCGCACCAGTCCACTGACGCTCAAGTGATTTCCCTCGTTTCAAAAATCGCTTCCCGAGCGAATGCCCTTGATGAGGAGGAACTCCGACGGGGTGGGGGAGGGGGCTCAGTTGGCCGCAGCGGGGCTCCCTTGGATCGGTCACGGCCCAGGGCAGGGTCATCGGCTCGAGCGCAGGAGGAAGCGGTAAGCCGCGCGGCTGTTGCATCCGGTGCGCAGCCAGTGGTCATCAAGGTCACGTCGACAGTTTCGAGCCGGGCGTCGGCGGCAGGTCTTATCAACTATCTCGGCACACGGGAGATCGACGGGACTGATGGCGCGAAGAGCCGCGCCGATATTCCGATCCAGGATCAGGACGGACATACAATTCTGTCGGGAGAGCAACGGGCAGATCTGCTGCGGGCATGGGTGGAGGGATTCCGAGAGGGCTATGCCGTCAATTCTGTTGCAACCGTCAGTATCATCTTCGAGCAGAAAGTCGATGATGCAGCCCTGCATGCGGCGCTGAACTGTGCCTTTGGCGAGAAGCCGTTCCTCTATCAGCTGAGTGGCAACGAGGTCGCCGTCTTTGGCGTTACGGACCTCCCCGCAAGACAGCTCGCCGCTGCGTTGAAGGCGCGTGAAAAGGGTTCGGGATCCACTCATGCAGCCGAAAAGGCTGAGAGAGCGTTCGCCTCGTCACTGCATGGGAGTGGTGTCGTCGCAGCCGTGACGATCGAAGGCGCTGCCGCCTCAGAGACGTCCGCGCGATACTTCCTTGAGAAATTTCTGCGTTCCCACGGGGATATTGCCACGAGCTCGGGTGAACGCGTCCAAAAATCTTCCGCGGTGAAGCCGGTTGCGAACAAGATCTGGGAAGAATGGTCTTCACACATCCGCACGGTCGCACCCCGAAATGCCTTCCATGTGATTTTCTCGGCACGCGAAGGGACCGATGCGCCGGCGATGACGCGGGCGGTTCGGGATTTTCTCTCTGAGCAGGTGCCCGGCCACAAGTGGATCACGGCTTATCATCCCGACACAGGGCACGTGCATGTGCATGCGATGATTTCCGCGCGCGATGATATCGGAAAACCTTTGCGTTTCACCAAGCCGGAGCTTTATGCATGGAGAGAAGCTTTTGCCGCAAAGACGCGCGAGCATGGGATCGCCATGGTCGCGACCCGCCGAGCGGATTTTGCCGCAGGCAGGCCCTATGATCAGGCACAGGTCGGCGCCTACGAGCGCGGCCGAGCCGACCCACGCTACCTCGAGCATCCCACGGTCAAGGCGCGTGTTGAGAGCAAGCGGGCCGGCGTCATCGACAGAGAGTCAATGACGAATGGCAATCTTGCCCTGGCCCCAAAATGGCGTGCCTCAGCCCAAGCACTCCRAGCGGCCGGCGCCGACCCGGAGATTGTCCAAGCGGCCAATCGGTTCGCCGCAGCGGCAGGCAAACCAGCCGGACTATCGCTGGTCACACAACCAAAGGGCTTCCTGTTGCTGACGATTGAGATCGGCCTGGGCATTGACCGGACGGCCGCTCTTCGGGTGATCGGTGAGACGACCGGTGCGACAACGGGCTGGATCTCTTCAAATGGTTCGGCGGTCGCTGTTCTTGCACCGGCGCAGGCAGGCGTCAGCAAGATCGAACGCGAGATTTCGAAAATGAACGACGGGTTCGGTCCCGGCGGCGAAATGCAACGCGTGGTCCGGCAACTCATTCGACGTCTTTCCTCGCAAGGATTGACGGCACATGTCGAAATTGAAGCGGCCGGGTCGGCGCGGGACGGAAACCCGACGCCTTGGTTGGCTGCGCAGTTTGAGTCCAGGAACAAACAAACCGGCAAGCCTGCGGTCACCACCCGTGCTGCTGACCGCTTGAAAACATTCATAAAGACCATCAAAGAAAGAAAGGAAAAGACCATGGCAATGTCACTGGAGCAGTTCGACGAACGCGTTGCGCGTGCCAATAAATCGATGGAACGGCTGGAAGGCGTCGTTGACAGCTCAGTTGAGCGGCAGGCCGTCGAGGAAATGCGGCGAGAGGTCTCGGCCCTCTTTGCCGAACAGCGGCGAGATATTGAAGTGCAGCAAGTCCGGTCCGCCGCGGAAAGCTCGGACAATGCATCCACGTCCAATACCACCCGAACGGCTGACGTTGATCACGGCAAGTCGCGTCCGGTTAGTGCAGATCCGTCCATTGCCGCCCAACAGCAGGCTATTGCCCAAGGCCGGGCAGAGCGCGCGTCGAAAGAGCAGACCACGACGGCGAAAACGAACCGGGAGCATCAGCGTCAGGAAGCTATGAGACGCCTGGCGCAGGAGAACGAGCGCCAAAATGGACGTGACGGCGCGGAGCGATGAGCCTCTGTAATCTCGCGTACGCATCAGCGGTTCGAGATCGGGGCGGTCGAACGCAGACCTATGTCCTTGTGGAGGATTTCGATTCAGTCGGAATTTCGTTCATTGACATGAGGACGTGAGTAAGTGTATTTATAACCCATTGGGTTATAGGATTGAAATGCAGACAGTCGCTGAAACACCAATGTTTGTGAGACAGGCTGCTGCACTGTTCACTGAAGAAGAGCGCAAGGAATTGATCGATTTCCTTGCCACCAATCCTCAAGCCGGAGATGAAATCCCCGGGGCTGGCGGAGTCCGGAAAGTCCGGTTCGGGGCTAAAGGCAAGGGAAAGCGCGGCGGCGCGCGCGTGATCTATTACTGGTACAGCGACGATGCGCCCATCTATGCGCTGCTCGCCTACAGTAAGAACGAGAAGACAGACCTGAGCCCCAACGAGGCAAAGGCCGTCGCGGCGTTTGCGAAAGCGATCAAGGCCGTATACAGGAGCAAGGCATGAGCGAGATGACAAAATTTGGCGCGGATCTGATCCAAGCAATGTCGGAAGCGTTGGCCCACACGCAGGGAAAAGACGTTCCCGGTATTCGTGTCCACTATGTCGATTTGGGTTCGGTTGATGCGAAAGCGGTCCGCCGGAAACTGGATCTGACACAGGATGAAATGGCAGCTGTTCTAGGCACGAGCCCATCTGGGTACAAAAAATGGGAGCAGGGCAAGCGCCAGCCATCCGGTGCTGCGCGAACATTGCTCCGGATCATGGAGCGTGAGCCTGAAGCGGTCCTGAGGGCTCTGTCTGCCGGAACCGATGGTGGTGAGAACAAGCCAGTCGAGGCAGCAGCGCATTAAGCTCGACACGCGTCAAGGACAAGCGATGCAGCCGGTCCGTCGTTCAATTTACGAATTCTTTGCAGTTGCTGATGTACTGATCGGGTGCGCGTTTAGTTTTGCGTACGCGCTTCCTCAGACATGTCAACGCCGGGGAGCCTTGGCGGACGGCCATCAATGGCAAAAGCGATTTGCAGCCTACTTTACCAAGTGCATGTGTCGCCGACTTTCAATTCTTGTAACGGACGCGGCGTCTTGCTGCCGGGTGCAACAGTCGTACCCGTCTGAATTCTTCTGAGGAAAAAAATCAAAAGGCAGGCCCGCCACCCGCTCAACTGACATAGGGCCAGGCGGCGATCGCGAGTGGCACCACCAAGCCAAACGCGACGGCCGTCACAAGCCGCATCAGTTGAATTCGTCGCCTCCGCCGACGGTCCCAGTCATAGACCATGGCCATTCCTCCGAAGATTGTTATCAAGCAAACCCGAATGTAAGAGTCAATCACTGCGACGATTGAATCTTCAACCTCTACGCGATTGCGTTTTGGCAGGGACCGATGCTGTCCTCGGCCACGACAACGCGGGCGCACGGATGCCGACATTTTGGGGGAGACGTGATTTGGCTTGTTTGCATGGTGCCAAGGCGATGCCTTTGGACGTCCGCGGTCTTCACGTCTTGCATCGAGGTGGAAAACGCAGCATTGTGCCGGCGTTCAAAACACCTGCCGCTCGGCAGATCTGCAAATGGGAAGAGAGCAAATGGCCACCGGTACCGTCAAATGGTTTAATGCAACCAAGGGATTTGGGTTCATCCAGCCCGATGATGGCAGCGGCGATGTGTTCGTGCATATCTCAGCGGTCGAGCGGGCTGGACTGCGCGGCCTGAACGACGGCCAGAAGATCACCTTCGAGTTGGTCAAGGATCGCAAATCCGGAAAAATGTCGGCCGACAACCTGCAAGCCTAGGGCTTTTGTCAGTGTGGGCGGCGGTCAGATCATCAATCTTGCCGCACGCCCCATTTTCCGTTCGCTGTCATTATAGTAGCTGGCCGCTTGGGTGACCGACTTGTGCTGCGACTGCTGCATGGCCTCGGGCAGGGGAATGCCGCGATTGGCGGCCTCTGTCAGATATCCCGATCGCAGCCCGTGCGCAGAAAAGTTTTGCGGATCGAGACCGGCTTGCTTTGCCCGCGTCTTGACCACGAGATTGACGGTTTGTGGAGTGATGCCACGGCGATCGATATTCCCCCACTGATCGATTTTCCGGAACACAGGGCCGGTGTCGATCCTGGCTGTTTCGAGCCAGGCTTTGAGCGCAGTAACCGGCCGGCCGATCAACACCACGTTTGCCTCGTCCTCGATCGTCGTGGTCTTGGTGCGGTCGAGATGCAGGGTCAGGCAGGGCAGGATTGCAGACTCCGGGTTTTTCGGATCGGCGAGCACTGGATCTTCGTCGACACAATCCTCGACGCGCAATCCAGACACTTCCGAGCGTCGGCGCCCACCGGAGGCGAAGGCCAGCAGCAGCAGCGCCCGATCGCGGAGATCGACGAGACGCTCGCCGGCGCAAGCCGTCAGCAACTGTGCCAGGACGTCACCGGTGACTGCTTTTTTGCTCTTGCGCTGCCGCGGTCGCGCAGCGGCGCGCACCGATAGCCGAAGCGCCGATTTCAGCGAGGGCGCGGAGAATTCACCGTTCAAACCGCGCCAGCGCGTCAGGATCGACCAGGAGGTCAGCCGCCGCCGCACGGTGGCCGGCGCATGTGGCCCGTCGCTCCGCAGCAGTTTTTGAGACCTCAGCGATGTCGAGACGTCTTCCGGCATGCCATGTGATGGATCCTCGTGCCGCTTGACCGGATCCCAGAGATGATGAGCGACGAATTTGAGCAAAAGACGTTCCGGCGCCGGCCAGGGCAGGGGGGCGCCGATCGCCGCCGCCGCCCAGGCCTCGAGATAGGCGAGGTCGGAGGCGAGCGCCCTGAGCGTATTGTCGCCCATGCCAGCGGCGGCGAGATGCTTGAGGGTCTCGACGTCGTCGTCGGTCAGGATTTCGGCGAGCTGGTCGCGGCGGTCAAGCGGCAGGATGGCGTCGAGCGCATCGAGGTCAGTGGAGCGCTTGAGCACGGCGTCGGTTGGAATGGTGGGCAGGGGGCGTTTTGGCATAGTGTCCGGCTCCCACTAAATGCGCTTGTAGTACTGCATCAACTGCCGACAAAAGTTACGACCCGGAGTTTGTCCGTATAATCGACCTACCTCTCGCGAGAACGCAGCTTGCTCAGTATATTTTGTTTCACTTTTAACGCGTGGCAGAGCCTGCCACTTATGGTATTGCCATAGCAATTCAAACTCACCTATGTGGTGCCGAGCGATGTGTTGCTCGATTGCCCATGCGGCCTGTTCAATGATGCCGAGATATCGAAGCAATGTCTGTTCTGATAATCGTTTCGATGCACCGACCGGCGCGGTAGGATCTTCGAAGTGTATCGGAGACCGGCCAAAGCTATGAGCCGAACCATTTCTCAACACCCGCATCTTCTCAAGATCCCCTTCAAGTGGGGCCAAGCCGGCGGGTATAATTCCGAAGAGGTTTTTACACCCTGCCAGTCGCTTTGACCAAGTGCCTTTGACACAATCCAAGACAAGGGAACTGACGTCATCATCAACGTTCTTCTTAAGCCAGATTGTCCCGTCAATTGAGCGGGATTGCTTGAAGCGGAGCAGGGGATCAGATCGCAAGGCCGTGGTGACAACTGTGGAAATGTACGTCTCAAGATACAAGAGTGCCGAGACGAGCATCGACAGCCTGAGCCAGTTTTCAMGCTCTGAAAAGTTTCGGCTCCACTCCGGAAGTGTCGGTGCCAGCCTACGCGCATCAGGCCCGGTGGCGTGGAAGAGCATTGCTGGCGAATGGCTTTGCGGCGCCATTCGGTATTGAAATTTTGCTGCGTGTGAGACGGGGACTAAGGACCAATAGAGGTCGTTAATCTCGGTATGATGGGCTTTAAACCGCGCGAATACGCGTGTGCGATCAAAGCAAGACGTCCAACGAGCGAAAGCCACGATTTTCCTCCCCCTTAAGGCGCTTTGTGTTCGACGCGTAACACATCATCTGGCCGAAAGCCATCACTATCGATACCTGATACTTATCGAAAACGAGGCGTGGCCGCGGCTTTTAACTGCCGATTGCAATTGAAGCGGTAAGCTGAAACAGTTACCCTCGATTTTGGGCTTAGAATTTCAAATCCGCACAGGGAGGGGAGGCTATCACACTGAGATCGTTGCCGATATCAGTGGCATTCACCAGCGAGGGTCCGGCCATTCGGCGTTTTCCCAGGCTGCAAAGTCTCTTGGAGAGACCAGGTTCTTCTCTCCGTTCATAAGTCGGACAGCGTAATAGCGATCATACATTGGATCAAAGCTCGTCAGAAGCTGCAGAAAACCCGCTTTCCGCTGCGCTTTGGTCCAAGAGGAAAAGATCCCGCCACGGCTCTCCATCATGTCAAACACCTCGGGCTGAGCTGGATCAAGACGTTGCCAAATTTCAATGATGCGTTCTGCCTGCGTGCCGAAATCCTCCCGGAGTGCCTCTTCGATCATGGCCTCCAGCGCGTAGGTGTGGATTGTGTCTTGGCCGAGTGGCTGAGAAAGGCGAGAGATTGCCGCAACAGCCTCTGTTGGAGCAATAGAACTGGCCAGAGGACCTTTACGCCATAGCGCACGCCGATTTCTTCAAAGTGTTTTTGCGGCTGGAGAATTTCCCGTTGCTGTTCAAGCGCCTTGCGTACATCGTACGCCAGACCGAGAAACGCGCCTTCCCTGTCCATAACAAGCGGGGATCTGTCGTTGACGTCATGAACAACCTCATGCAGCCAGGTGAGAGATGTGTGGTCGCCGATCAGCAGAATGCCGGCATGGTTTTTAAGGAGGCTGTAAGACAGCACGCAGGTCATCCTTTCCTATGATGGGTAAACGTGGGGTCACCCATTCCATGGGTCGATGATGTCGGGCCCGAAGCCCTCGAAATCCTTGGTGTTTCGTGTAGCGAGGGTAAGATCGTGTGCGATTGCGGTTGCGGCGATCAAACCGTCCATCGAGGCGAGCCCTCGACCGCTTCGCTTCGCAAGCGCCATGAGGTCGCCCCAGGCCAGGGCGACMGGCTCTTCCACCGCAATAACGCGCTGCTCGAAACGCTGCGGCAGGTCATGCTCAAGCCATTCCGCCAAGGCGTCGCGTTTTCGSCCGCTGTCCATCAAAGCCACCCCGCGGCGAATTTCTGCGATCGACACGACACTGATAAAGGTGCGGTCTTCGTCAAGTCCATCGAGCCATTGCAGAACGCGCTCGTCGGGACGTGGCTTCGTGACTTCCGACAAAACATTTGTATCGAGGAGCAATCTCACAGCGACAAATCACGTGGTTCATCGCGTTGACGATCAAGATTCAGTTCAGCGCCGCGGAGTGGGGAGTCCATGAGGAATTCCGCGAGCGATCCTTTACGTGCCGWTTTTCGCTGCCATTCTTCAACCGAGACGACGACGACGCTTGGCTTTCCGTTTCGGGTGATCGTCTGCGGCACTGATTGTGCTCGTTCGATAACCTCAGACAGTTTTGCCTTGGCGCCTGCAACTGTCCAGTTCTTACTATCATGTGTTGATGGCAGCATTGCTCGCTCCAGACTAYAGTGACTATCTTGACTATATGTGATGATCGGTTCTAACGCAAGCATGTGGATAGGGCAGGGGAGGGGAGGGGCTGGCTCAAAGCCCTGCGGCTTTAGTCAGATTAACCCGKAAGCGATCACGTCGTCGCTGATATCGGCGGGTCATCTCTGCAGAGGCGTGACCGAGCTGCTTCTGGACGTATCGTTCGTCTACCTCGGCAGATGTGGCTTTTAATTCCCGGTTTCAATTGAAGGGCTAAGCTAAGAACCCGACGCGAATTTTACCTAGCGATTTTACGCCACCGATAGGGGAGGGCGTTTCAAAACGGTGACAGCCACGCCACCAACCGACATGTTCGCTCAGGCGGTCGAGGAGCCGTGCTTTTTCTCAAGAGACCGCTTCAGGCTGATGATCTCCTTCAGCGCGTTCGTGTGAACCTGCTCCAGGCGTTTCAACTCGCTCTCCAAATATGCGTTGCGCTTATCCAGCCTAAGCCGATCCTCTTCCAAGATTTCTATTTTCACTATCGCGTTATGATAATTCTGCCGTGACTCCTCAAAAAATGCGCGTTCGGCGACGAAATGGGTTTCGGGATTGAATTCAGGGGCGTCGCCGACATGCACAACGCGAACCGCTTTGCCGGCAGCGGCTAACCGGGCGCGGTAGTCCCGTTGAATTTCCGCTTGGGTCAGCGCGTTCGGCTTGCGGGGACGGCCGCGAGGGCGTTTGGGAGTATCCATGACGGCTATTTATCATAACGCGTTATCGACGTATAGCCATCGGCGCAGGCCGACCACGCGCTTCGCCGGGTCGGCATCAATGTCCCGGGTCGAGAGAGATGGACGCCCCGAAGGGCTTTCAGAGCCCAGACGCCTTGGTGAGATTGACCCGGAAGCGGTCACGCCGCCGCTGGTATTTGCGGGTCATTTCGGCGCTGGCGTGGCCGAGTTGTTTCTGCACATAGCGTTCATCGACTTCTGCCGAAGAGGCGAGACCGGCGCGCAGCGAGTGGCCGGAAAATTTGAAGGCGCGGTCTATTTCGCTTAAATCACCGCGAACACCGGCGGCGATAGCGGCGCGCTTCACCAAGCGCGCCACTTCCTTGTCGTTCAATCGATCTGGGCCGACATCTTTGCCCTGGCCCCTGACCCGGCGGAACAGGGGTCCTTTGGCGATCCGGGCGAACTTGATCCAGGTCTCGACGGCGACGATGGGGCAGGTGGCTGCGGAGGAACCACGGCCGATCTCGACCTCGCGCCAACCGGTCTTGCCGCGCAAGGTCAGCAACATGCCCTTGTCGAGGATGTCGATCCAGCCGCGACCATCTTCGGTCTGGTCGCGGCCGAGGTCGAGCCCGACGATTTCCGAGCGGCGCAGGCCGCCGGCAAAGCCGATCAGCAGCATGGCGCGATCGCGGAGCCCACGCAGCGTTCCCCTGTCGAGCGTTTCGAGCATGGCGATCAGGTCTTCCGGCAGAATGGCTTCCTTCTGCCGGGGAGGGGCTGCGTGGGTGTTGCGGATGCCAGCCATCACGGTGGCAATGGCACGATCCTTCCGGTCCAATGCCATGCCACGCTGCGAACAATTCCAGCTAATCGCCGAAAGACGCCGCTCGATCGTCGACACGGAGTTTGCCTTCATGCCGCGTTCGGCGGTGCCGAAGGCACTGCCGGAGGCGCAGGCGGTGATGTAAAGGCCGACGACCTGCGGATCCGGGGGAAGGGGCGAAAAATTCTGCCTACGGCACCAGGCGGAAAAATGCTTCCAGTCGGAGGCATAGGCCTTGCGGGTGTTGGCAGAGCTGGCCGCCTCGACGTAGCCGCGCGCCCGATCCGCCAGTTGTTCCAGACGCGCCGGCAGGTCGGTGCGTGCTTCCTGAAGAGGAGAGGGGAGCCCGGCGCCATACATAGAATTGTGGTCCGACGACTGCGGCACGGGAACATCGTCGCCGGCGCCCGTGCCGTCAGGCCGAGCAGAGCTCCGCTGGAGGTGATTTTCGCTGTTTTCTTCGACGATTCGGCTCATTTCTCTATAATGACAAAAACGTCCGATAATGCAATCTTATCGGTTGTTTTGCTTGAGCGACAAGCTGTGCGGTTTCAGGCGAAAATTTGACATAAACTGCACAGGCGATACAGACTCACCGGCATGGGTTCGTTCGTAAATATACCGACCCAGGGCCTGTCATCCCCCGGCCGCCTTCCGGACTGGGCCTTGCCGCGCGGGCATGGACAGGCCGAGGCGGATGCCGCCTTCGCGGCCGGCATCGCATTGAAAGCGCTTGATGATCTGATTCGCTCGTCTACGATCTCGACTGGGACGAGGACGAACGCCTCGATGAATGGCGCATCGTTCTGACCGACGCGCCATCATCGTCCTCGACGCCTAGAATGCTTTGCAGGTGCTGCAGCATGCGCCCTGGCTCGGCCTGCTGCTAGCAGCCGCGGTGTTACGCCAGGCCGGTCTCGCGACCGCCGCGCATCTGGCGGCTGTCAACCTCGGGCTCAAATCGATTGCCGTAGACGGCCGACTGCATCACGCGGCTCGCGGCACTCGTGAATGGCATGGCCGTGGCTGCCGAACACGGTTTGAAGGAGCATGATCGGCTGACACTGGCAAAGCAGATAATGGAACGTCGCCTCATCGGTCGGCGAAGCTCGTCAATGGGCACCGTAAAGTTAACGAGTTGCGGCCAAAATTGGCGCCCGCCGCTTTCGCTCATACTGCTTGCAAGCGTGCGATCTCATTCCACATCTGCATGGCTGCGGCTCTCAGTTCGCGGTAATGATCGGATGGAATATCGTGGCGAGGAAAGTGAAAGAGATTGGCGACGGGGTCATGAATAGAAACGAAATGCTGGAGGTGTTTGGCTGACTTGAAGCCCTTCATGATCC
>NZ_JBFUFF010000130.1:0-15351 GCF_056403555.1 Rhizobium sp. P2_G2 | reverse complement strand
ATCCCAGCCAAAAGCAATCGCAAGGACAGCTTTTCCTTCAGCCGATGGGTCTATCGGCAAAGAAATCTCGTCGAACGCTTCTTCAATAAGCTCAAACAATATCGAGCTATGGCAACACGTTACGACAAGAACCCAGCCAATTTCCTTGCCGCCGCCAAAATCATTGCTACCCGCATCTGGATCAACGCGTTATGAGTCTACGGCCTAGGCCATGGACGAGTTCGCGCGCGAATTCCTCCAGCGGAGCCGAGCTGTAGGCATCCGTCGTCCGTTCGATGACCTGCCGTATATCGTCGACGTGTTGGTCATGAAGGGCCGTGAAGATCGCGCGCTTGTCGGGGAAGTACTGATAGAGCGACCCGATGCTGACGCCGGCAGCCTCCGCGATGCGATTGGTGGTAATGGCCCGGGTCCCATGGCGCTTCACCACAAGCTGGACCGCCTCTAGCACGTCGTCCACGGTCCGCCGTGAGCGATGCTGCTTCGGCTCGCGCCGCGTAAGGGTACTTTGGGCCGTCGTCATGCTGCCTTGCTCTAGATGATCGCCGGGGCCGAACCCCGACACAGGACCATAACAGCGGCGACATTTCCGGGCAATGTGCCACCAGAGGTCAAGCCAAGCCTTGACGAGCCGACGGGTGAAATTCGCCGGATCGTGACCACGTGGTTTAAGCCACGTCCGCCTTGGGCCAACTCGAGCCATGACTTCAGGTCTCTGAAGCGCCAAGAGGAGACATCGAAAGACAAGCCCGTTAAGCTGACATCGCGGGGCGAGGATGAATAATGCTTATTGTTTTCGGCGGACTGCCTGGATCGGGAAAAAGCACCGTTGCGCAGGCTTTGGCACGGAGGATAAGGGCGCTTTATCTGAGAGTGGACACAGTCGAGCAGGCAATCCGTACATCCGCACCATTAGCGGAAGGACTGTATGTTGGCGCAAGCGGTTATGTGACGCTCTATCGATTGGCGACCGATAACCTGCGGCTCGGGCATACGGTCATCGCAGACTCCGTGAATCCTTTGCCTGTAACCCGAAATGCATTTCGAGATGTAGCCGCTGAGTCCGGTAGTAAATTCATCGAGGTCGAGATCGTTTGCTCCGATGCTGCGGTCCATCGCCATCGCGCCGAGACAAGATCACCCTCTGTTGATGGACTGTCCCCGCCCTCCTGGGCGGCAATCCAGAACGTGAACTATAAGCCTTGGAAAGCCGATCTGCGCTTAGATACCTCGCTTCTGTCTGTCGAAGAAAGTGTGGCAGAGATCGTGAGAAATCTGAGCGGATGACCGCAAGGGGCCACGAACCGCCGAGTCGTGATATTCTGTCGACGCTCATCGGGAGCGACGTGGTGGGAGGCGTGGCGGAGGAACCGTCATGGAGTCCGATGTGCCGCGTACCCGTCATCCATGGAACAAGGGTATTCTCGTGGGTCAGAAGCGACCGCTTCAGCCCAAGAACGTGTGGTCAATTCGCGTCCGCCTCGAGATGAGCGGTGCAACCAGGGAACTGGCCCTGTTCAATCTCGCGATCGACAGCAAGCTTCGCGCGTGTGACCTCGTCAGGCTGAGAGTGGAGGACCTTTGGTCTGGAAGCGCGATCGGGGACCGGGCTACAATCATCCAGAAGAAGACGAAACGTCCCGTGCAGTTCGAAGTGACTGAACAGACGAAGGTCGCCCTCACCGCATGGCTCCCGTCGGTAAAGAGAACTGGAGGGASTTATCTTTTCCCTAGCAGGCGTCGCCAGTCGACCCATCTCTCGACCCGACAATACGCGCGCATCGTTCAGCGGTGGGTCAAGAGTATTGGACTTGAAGCGAGCGCCTATGGAACGCACTCAATGCGAAGAACCAAGGCAGCTCTCATCTACAAGTAGACCGGAAACCTGTGCGCTGTCCAAATCCTTCTCGGCCACACCAAACTCGAAAGCACCGGGCGTTACCTCGGTATTGAGATCGACGACGCATTGCGAATTGCGGAGCAGATCGAGCTCTGAGTTCGGCGGCCATCGGCGAAAGCCGGTGGTCGCCAACGCGCCACGAGCCGACATCATATCTCCAGCAAAGCGAGTGGTGTCCAAAGAACACTGAACAGCACCCGCTGCACTAGAACGGCTCAAATCCAGTCCAGATGAAGTCCTTAATCAGAATTTGACCAGGTTCTGGAACACGAGGGCGTTCCTGGCCTGGATCAGGCGACCACCCTCGGCAATCCTGCCGACTTCGATTGGCGCAAATCCCAGGTCATGCGTGAGCGACGCGACAGCCGTGCTTGCATCGGCATGATCGCTGGAAATGAAAACGACCCGACGTCCGCCAACCGGAACGGGCGCAGTCAGGCCTTGCATTGGAAGCTGATTGAACGCTTTCACCAGCTTCGCGCCTGAAACGCGGTCCGCATTCACTTCTGACGACAGACGGCCCTGCAGTTCACGCTCCTGGACGTCCGGCGGAAGAAACGCCGAATTCGTCACGTCGACGACAATCTTTCCGAACCAGTCGGCGCGCAGCTTGCCGACATCCTTGAAGTTCAAAAACTGGACTGCAAAGAAAATAACGTCCGCGTCTAGCGCGTCTTCTATGGTCGCAGGCCTGACGCTGTCGCCGAGGCCTTCGATTGACGAAGCGACGGCCGATGGCCCTCGTGTGTTGGCGACGTCGACGGGGATGGAGTTCTTGGCGAACAACCCAGCGAGCGTAATGCCGACGCTGCCAGTTCCGATGATGCTGTATTTCATGACATTCTCCTTCACGATGCGGCGGCCAGCAACCGGGTGCTGTTCCGGGCTGCGATTGAAACGAGTTCTCCGAATTCCTCGACCGCTTTCTCGCCGTAGTCTCCAGCCCTAGCACGGCCCGCAAGCACGAACTCTACATCGACGATACCCATCCAACCGAGAACCTGGCGGAGGTATCCGCTGGCCTGGTTGTATTGCTCAACGGGAGAGCCTGGAGAGAAATCACCGCCCGTGGCCAAGATGATGTCGGCTTTCTTGCCAATGAGCAGGCCCTTGTTGTCGGCGGACACTGTCACGCCGACGCGAACGATATGATCGATATAGGCTTTCAGAACGGCGGGGATGGAGAAGTTAAACATTGGCGTGCCGATAACGATCTGGTCTGCCGATTTCAACTCGGCGACAAGATCGTCCGATACCTTGATGGCTGCAGCGCTCTCCGGAGAATGCGTGTCTGTCGGCGTGAACGCCCCCATGATCCATGCAAGGTCCACGAATGGGAGGTTCGTCTTCATCAGATCGCGGACAATCACGTTGCCGCGAGGGTTTTCGGCTTTCCACCGATCGACGAAGACTGCGGTCAGTTTGCGGGAAGTGGAGTAGTCATATCGAGGACTTGCCTCGATCACAAGAAGAGTAGGCATGCTTGACCTCTGTTGTGTCTGTTTCGTTGCGACATCGGTGCTTGCAAGTGTCGGCCCCGCCTTGAGCAGACGGACGATCCTTTCGAGCCATCGGCCCGCTTTGATGGGCGTGTAACTCCAGTCAGTCATTGATCGGCCTTTCAAGTTTGAGAATTCAACGATGTCGTCGCAGTATTTAGGCCTGTTGCGCTATCTATGTAATTGACGTAATATCGCTACTATTGATCTACTCTTTGGATGGCATCATGCTTGACGGCGTCACGATCAACCAACTTCGTACCTTCGTGGCAGTATGCGACGCGGGCAGTTTCTCCGGCGCGGCGAAAGGCCTCTTGCGCGCCCAGTCCGCCGTCAGTCACGCCATCGCCGCCCTAGAGGCAGCGCTGTCAGTCGAACTTTTCGAGCGTGACGCGAGGCGTGCAGAACTCAGCCCGGCCGGACGCAGCCTGCTTCCGGATGCAAGGGCGGTGATCGCGCGTACCGAGGAGATGAAGACCCGCGCACGTTCGATCTTCACGTCAGGGGCTGAACACCTCTCCATCGCCGTCGACGTCTATTTCCCTCGCAGGCATCTGATTGCATGCCTTCAACGGCTCAGTGTGGAATCACCAACCGCGGTCGTGAACTTGCGTATGACGACGATGCAAGGTGGAGAGGCGCTTGTTCTGGACGGGGAGTGCATGTTTTCCGTCACTGCTGCAGATGTGCCCGAACTGAAAGCGAGTACGATCGAAAGGCACTGGCTGTGTGACACGCGAATGGTAACCGTCTGCGCCCCCTCACATCCGCTTGCCAGTCTCGGAGGTGCGGCGTCGCGCGACGAATTCAGCCGCCATATCCAGCTCGTCGTCACCGACAACCAGCCAAATGCTGACAAATCATCCGTTTCGGTCGCCGGAGAGCGACGATGGCTTGTGAACGAGCTTGGGGCAAAACACGACTTCCTCAGGGCAGGACTGGGTTGGGGACACATGCCTGAAGACCTCGTCGGCGACGACATTGCCAGCGGAGCCCTCGTGGAAGTCGCACGACGTGCATGGCACATTCGTCCTCTGACTTTCATGATCTCCCAGCGGAGAGGCCGTGAACCGTCTCAGCTAGAGGATCACCTGATCACAATGCTCGCCATTCGGAATGGATCGGAAGGCTTCGCGGTCGCTGACAAGTCCCCAAAGTGATGGGTTGGGCCAACCTCGCCCCATGCATGAACCCTGCTCGACGCAGCGGCCGAGCCTACGTATATCGAGAAGATGAACGGCCGGTTTGGGCCGAGGCTGTGTAAAAACTCGATCCTGATATAGAATCATCTTCATCGATCGGAGGTGGTATGTCGGGCTGTATCGAAGGCATCAGCCGTGAACAGGTTACGCTGTTTCCAGATCGTCTTGAGGATTGGATCGATGAAGATCATCCAGTTCGAGTGATCGACGCATTCGTCGACGCCATGGACCTCGTGGAAGCTGGTTTTGTCCGGATGTCGCCCGCGCGCAAACCGGACGCCCCTCGTACCACCCCTCGGTTTTGCTGAAGCTCTTCATCTACGGCTACCTAAATCGCGTTCCTTCTAGCCGACGGCTCGAACGCGAAGCCGGACGCAATGTCGAGGCGATGTGGTTAACCGGGCGGCTGGTCCCCGACCACAAAACCATAGCCGATTTCCGCAAAGACAACGGACCAGGAATTCGCAAAGCCTGCGCCAGATTTGTTGAGCTCTGTCGCCAGATCGGTGCGTTGAGTGGCGGCAGTGTCGCGATCGACGGCAGCAAGTTCAAGGCCGTCAACAACAGGGATCGCAACTTCACATCCGGTAAGATCGAATTGCGGATCAGCCACCTCGAGGCACGCGCATCGAGATATCTCGATGAGATGGGCAGAGCCGATGCCCTGGAGCAATCCGAGGTAACACTGCGCAAGATCACACGTCTGAAGGAGAAGCTCGCCCGTGTTCGCGGGGAAGTACGACGGCTGGAGGGAATGGCAGTCGCGCTGAAGGATGTGCCCGACGGCCAGATTTCCCTGACTGACCCGGACGCTCGATCAATGGCGACATATGGCAAGGGCACGGGCCTCGTGGGCTACAACGTGCAGACAGCGGTGGACGTCGATACTCACCTCATCGTCACGCACGAGGTCACCAACATCGGCAGCGATCGGTCCCAATTGGCTCCGATCGCCAAGGCGGCCAAAGAGGTTCTGCTGGCCGATAAGCTCGATGCCATAGCCGATCGCGGTTATTTCAACGGCGCGGAACTGCTTAGCTGTCACGAGGCTGGCATTACCGCGACTGTGCCGAGGCCTGAGGCTTACAACAACCGCAAGAAGGGCATGTTTGTTAAGGCCGACTTCATCTACGACGTCAGCGCCGATACGTACACCTGCCCTGCGGGAAAGCCGCTGACATACCGCTACACGACGGAGGAAAAGGGCCTGATGTTACGCCGCTATTGGCGCAACGATTGTCTTTCATGTCCTCTCAGCGCCCAATGCACGACTGGCAAAGAACGTCGAATTACGCGTTGGGAACACGAGCATCTGATCGAGGCCATGTATTCCCGCATGGAGGAGAACCCTAACCTGATGCGCACCCGGCGATGCACGGTCGAGCATCCGTTCGGCACGATCAAGGCCTGGATGGGCTCTACCCACTTTCAAATGCGCGGGCTCAAAAAAACGTGCGAACCGAGATGGCACTGCACGTCCTGGCCTACAACATCAGGCGCATGATCAACATGATTGGGACAACGGCCCTTCTGAGGGCCGTCACCTCCTGAGAAATAGGCTATGCTGCCCTTTCGCGCGAAAGCTTGCCGCAGAATGGTGCCAGAATTGCTTCCAGCGACTCCCAGCGCGTCAGAGGCGAAAAAGCGTGCCACTTGCGGCCGCTTTAGCAAATTGCGCGACATCGCGGCAGGCGTTGGAGTTTCTACACAGCCTCGGCCAACAGCGGTCATAGAACTTCCCTAAGCCGTTGCCACCTTGCTACGCAAAGTGTCCACCATAAGCGAGAATGCAGGCAGGTTCTGCCTGCGCGTCGGATAGTAGAGAAAATATCCGGCAAACTTCGGCGACCAGTTGTTGAGAACAAGCTGCAGCCGGCCGCTGGCGATGTAGGTGGGTATGCGGAGTTTACCCTGGTCCCCGCCGCAAACGTACTACGTTTGAAAACCAACCTCGCCTGGGATCTTCTGGGCGCCTTGCCCGAGATGGTGCAGACCGCTTGGGGGGCGCTCGAAAGCGCGCTACGGATCAAGCCCGGAGAAACCATTCTAATCCGTGGCGGAACCACCTCGGTTGGTCTGACAGCCGCCATTCTCGCCAAGCGGCGTGGATTGTACGTTATCGCGACAACCCGGCGCAATGATCGGCGCGAGATACTTTTGGCGAACGGTGCCGACTGTGTCGTCGTTGACACAGGTAAGATCTCCGAGGCGGTACGACACGACTGTCCAGCAGGCGTTAACAAGGTGCTCGAACTCGTCGGCACTACGACACTAACGGACAGCCTTGCCTGCGCGGCGAAAGGTGGCACGGTCTGTATGGCGGGAATGGTCGGCAATGCATGGGAGTACGAGCGGTTCAGCCCGATGGATGCGATCCCATCGACGGTGAATTTGAGGACCTATTCCGGCGGGGCGGATGATTTTGTGTCGACGCCCCTGCAGGAGATTATCGAAGAAGTCGAGGCTGACCGTTTCAAGCCACCAATTGGTAGGGTCTTCGGTATTGACGCCATCGTCGAAGCCCATCGCGAGATGGAGGAGAACACGGCTGGCGGGAAAATAGTCGTCGTCACGTAATCCGGGGGGAGGGTTGACTTTAGCTTTTGAAAATTTTGCGTGGCACAATGAGAGAGCCAATGCGAGCCCGATGAGGTGGACGGCTCTCCTCATTGCGGCTCCTAACAACCGCATTGTGGTTTCACGTGCCGGTGTAGGAGGCCGCCCATCTCATCAGAGCCAGGCATCGAAGGTGCCATCTCACGGCGGKCGATGCGATGATGTTCGTCGATGCGATCGTGCATGCTCGGCCGAGCGGGTGAACCCCGGCCCGCGCCGCATGGCGGTTTACCGCTGCGGCCCGAGCTGGGGCGTTTGCGTTCTCCGTTCAAGATCAGAAAAGCGATGCTGGCGCGGCTGACTCCGGAGCGGCGGACATCATCGGACCGCAGCCGCAATCGCTCGTGACACCCGGCGCGGCGACGTGAGGCTGAACGACCCAGCAGCAAAAAAAGACGGACTCGCGGGCGGTTTTGGTCTATGTCGACGCCCGTTGCCGGTGCGCCGGCCTAGTAAAAGCTGGCCCGTCCGATGAAGCGACAGTCAACGACATCGAGCCTTTTGCGCCGCCTCAACCGGTCGGCCGCAGTGGATCTAATCCGCACCGAAGGGGTGATTTCGCCATCGAGTCTCGCCGAGCGGCTGAACATCAGCCTGCCCACGGTGATGCGCGTGATCGAGGATCTGATCGCCGAGGATCTGGTCGCCTATGACGGCTTCGACGAGACGCCGCGGGGCCGGCCGCGGGCGCGCGTCAAGTTCCGCGGTGCGGCGCATGCGATCATCGGCATCGAGGCCGGCAAGGGCGAGTTCTACGGCGCCGTGGCCAATCTCGAAGGCGTCGTGCAGACAGAGATGCACGAGACGGCCGACGATGATGGCGAGCGCAATTTCGAAAAGCTGGTCAGCCTGATMCGCCGGCTGATGGCCGCCCCCCGTCCGCGCGGCCAGACCATTCGTGGCATCGGCATTGGCCTGCCCTCGATCGTCAGGCAGCCGGAGGGCGAAGTGGTACTGACGCTTGGGCTCGGCTGGCGCGACATGCCGTTGCGGGCGCGGCTCAGCGAACATTTTCAGATGCCTATCGTCGTCGAGAACGGGCGCAACCTCGCCGCCGTGGGCGAATGGGGATTCGGGGCTGGGCGCGGCGCCGACAGCGTCGTGAGCCTCTCGATCGGGCCCGGTGCCGGGGCGGGCGTCGTGATCGACGGCAAGCTCTATGGCGGGCACTCGCATGCGGCTGGCGAGCTCGGTTGGTATCTCGATGACCCCCTCCTCACCGGGCGGCCATTCGAACATCTCGGCGACAAGCAATCGCTGCGCTTTTTCGGCATCCCCGAACAGGCGACCAAGATGCTCGAAGAGGCCAACACGCAGTATGCGGCGGGGAAGCTCAACCTGGCTGCCGTCACCGACCGGCAGGCGGGTAAAATTGCGCCAGTCGTGACCGAACTGCTCGACTATGCGACGATGGCGGTGGGCAGTGTTGCTGCCTTCATGAACCCGGAAATCATCGTACTGGCGGGTCGGGTCGTCGGCGGCGGTGATCTGGTGCTCGATGTGCTGCGGCATCGCCTCAAGGGCAATGTGTACGACCCGCCGCGCCTCGTGATAGGCGTGCTGGGGCACCGCGACATCGTGCTTGGAGCGGTGCGCCTCGTGCTCGATGCGACGACGCTCAACCCTGCCGACGGCCTCGTGATGGCCGACTGAACATCAATCAATCGCGATTGACAGCGACTGGATCTCATATTAACTTTCTAACTGAAAGAAAACATATTCCCTGCATCGTGTGGGAGTGTATCTTTCGTGGGAGGACTTCAATGACAAAGATTTTCAATCCGCTTGGGCGGACGATGCAGCGTCGTGACTTCTTGAAAGTTGCGGGCGCGAGCGTTGCGGTAGCTGCCCTGCCGGCGGCAGTTCGCGGTGCCGAGCCCGTCAAGGTGCTTCTGTGGTCGTGGGTGCCGAATCTCCAGCTTCAGGTAGACATGTTCAACGCCGCGCATCCGGGCATCCACATCGAACTCGTGAATGCCGGTCAGGGCGACCCGGAGTATCAGGCGGTCCGTGCGGGCCTGCAGGCGGGAAGCGGCTTGCCCGACGTCGTCCAAATCGAATACCAGCACCTCGAGAGCTTCCGCCAGGTCAACGCCTTCGCCGACATCGGCCAGTACGCCAATGCCCATAAGGGCGAGTTCCCCGAAGCCACGTGGAAGCAGGTCGCCAAGGGCGATGAGGTCAACGCCATGCCGCAGGATACCGGTCCGATGGCGATGCTTTATCGCAAGGACATCTTCGACAAGCAGGGGATCACGCCGCCCACCACCTGGGCCGAGTTTGCCGATGCGGCCAAGAAGATCCATGCGGCCGATCCGAATGTGTTCATCACCGACGCGCTGTTCAGCTCAGGCGACTGGGTCACTGCTCTGCTGTGGCCGATGGGCTGGAAGCCCGTCAGCCGCGATGGCGACAAGCTCGCGATCAACATCAACGACAAGATTTCTAAGGACTTCGCCGCCTATTGGCAGGACCTTATTGCCGCGGGTGTCATCGAGACCAAGCCGGGGTTCAACAATGAGTGGTACACCGGCCTCGACACGGGCCGCTATGCCACTTGGCTCACTGCGGGCTGGGGTCCAGTGTTCCTGACCTCGTTCGCCAAGACCAGCGCGGGCCACTGGCGTGCCGCCGATCTGCCGCAGTGGGACACGAGCAAGTTCGCGACCGGCAATTGGGGTGGCTCATCGCTGGCTGTGATGAAAGCGACCCAGCATCTGCCCGAGGCCGCCGAAGTCGCCATTTGGCTGACCACGAATCCCGAAGCCACAATGCTCTACACCACCAAGCAATTCTTCTTCCCCTGTACCTCCGCGCTGCTGTCAAGCCCGGAATGGGCGGGCAACAAGATGGATTTCTACGGCGGCCAGGCGGTGAACGAAGTGTTCGCCAAATCGGCGAATGCTGTGACGCCATTTGAGTGGAGCCCGTTCCAAAGCTTCTTGTACCAGTCGATGTCCGATGAATTCGGCGCCTCGATCGGCGGCAAGGGCACGTTGTCGGATGCGTTCGACCGCATCCAGGACACCGTGGTCACCTACGCGAAGGAACAAGGTTTCACCGTAGTCTGACTTCTCCCGGGCAACGGCCGGGCGCGCATGATCTGCGCGCCCGATCTCTTCATCTTGCCTGACGGGGGAGCATGGCATTGCCGAATTCGCCAGCCATAGCGACGCGCCCAGCGCGATCGGGCGGTTTTACGTCACAAAAGCTCGCGCCCTATCTGTTCCTGGCGCCCTTCTTGCTGCTGTTTTTCGCCTTCATCGTCGCGCCGCTGGTTTATGCATTCTATATAAGCCTCTATCGTGACACGCTGGTGGGCGGACGGCAATTCGCAGGTGCAGCCAGCTACATCAAGGTCATGGGAGACGCCAAATTCTGGGGCGGCGTATGGAACCTCGTTTTGTTCGGCATCGTGCAAATGCCGATCATGCTGGGCCTGGCGCTGTTGTTTGCCATCGTGCTCGATCGTGGTCAGGTCTATGCCAAGGGCGTCTTCCGGCTCGGCTTCTTCCTCCCCTATGCCGTTCCGAGCGTGATCGCGACGATCATCTGGGGTTATCTCTACGGCCCCACCTTCGGCCCGTTCACGCAGATGACCAAGGCGTTCAATCTGCCGCCGCCGGACTTCCTGTCGCCAGGCGCGATGATCTTCTCATTGGCCAATATCGTGACGTGGGAATATGTTGGCTACAACATGGTGATCTACTACTCCGCGCTGAAGGCGATCCCGTCGGACCTCGGCGAGGCCGCGCGGGTGGAAGGCGCCTCGCCCTGGCAATTTGCGCGGCTGATCCAGCTGCCGCTGCTGTGGCCGGCGATTCTGCTGACCATCATCTTTTCGATCAACGGCACATTGCAACTGTTCAATGAGCCATATTTGATGCGCGCGCTCGCCAGAAACACCATCAATTCGAGCTTCACGCCGAACCTCTATGCCTATTCGCTGGCGACTTCGAACCAGCAGTATGGCTATGCGGCCGCCGTCTCGTTCGTGCTTGGCATCGTGATCGCCGGTGCCTCCTATGTCTTCACCCTGATCACCAACCGCCGTCGGCCGGAGCAATGATGACTGCGACCACCGACATCGCTACTTTCAAAGCTGCCAAGCGCCGGCTCGGCGAACGGCGGCGCTCGCGGATCATCCTCACGCTGCTGCTGTCACTGTTCCTCCTCTACAGCTTCATGCCGCTGGTCTATCTGGTACTGTCGGCAACGAAGACGAATGGCGACCTGTTCACCACGTTCGGCTTCGGCTTCGGCACCGAGTTCAACCTTTGGCAGAATCTGCGCGATCTGCTGGCGCGCGACAACGGCGTCTTCATGCGCTGGATGTTCAACAGCCTGCTCTATTCGACCGTCGCCGGGCTCGGTGCCGCGATCCTGGCTACCGCGGCAGGCTATGCGTTAGCCAAATTCAAATTCGTCGGCCGCAATCTGCTGTTTGCGCTGGTCTTAGGCGCTGTGATGATCCCGCAGACGGCCCTGGTCGTGCCCACCTTCCTGCTGCTGGCGCTTTCGGGACTCAGCGACAATCCGCTGGGCGTGATCCTGCCCTCGATGATCTCGCCGATCGGCGTCTATCTGATGCGCGTCTATATCGAGCAGGGCCTCGACAACGAACTGATCGACGCAGCGCGTATCGAAGGCGCAGGCGAGTTCGTGATCTTCCGCGCTATCGTGCTGCCGCTGGTGGCGCCGGGCATGGTGACCGTGGCGCTGCTCTCCTTCGTCGGGACCTGGAACAATTACTTCCTGCCGCTCATCGTGCTGCGCTCGCCGGAGTATCAGCCGATCACTGTGGGCCTTGCGACCTGGTATCAGCTCGCGCAGCAGGGCGGTGGCGGCGGGCAGGTGCTGTTCTCGATCATCATCACCGGCGCGCTGGTCAGCATCATCCCGGTCATTGTAGTTTTCCTGCTGCTGCAACGGTTCTGGCAGGGCGGCCTCACCGCCGGGGCCATCAAATAAACTATCGCCTGGAGTTTTCCGACTATGACGACTGCCTCGAAATCCGCGCCGCTCTCTGTCTGGCGGCCGATCGCAACCGACACTTTCCTCGTCGGTACCCCGCATTACCCGGAGCAAGTCGATGAGAGCTATTTGCAGCGCGACGCCGATCGCATGGCAGCCGCGGGCTTCAATGCGGTGCGACTTGCGGAATTTGCCTGGAATATTATCGAGCCCCATGAGGGGACGTTCGACTTCGATTTGTTCGACCGCGCCATAGATGTGCTGGGCAAGGCTGGCATCAAGACCATCATGTGCACACCGACGGCGACGCCGCCGCGCTGGCTGACGGTGCGTTATCCCGAAGTTTTGCGCGTCGATGCCAATGGCCGCGCCATGAGCCATGGCTCGCGCCAGCACGCTAATCTTGCGAGCGGCGTGTTCCGTGAACATTCGAAGCGCATTACTGAAGCGATGGCCCAGCATTATCGCGGCAATTCGCACATCATTGGCTGGCAGACGGACAATGAGTTCAATACCTCTGGATCGCTGTCCTACGGTCCGGTGACTTTGGCCGAGTTTCAGGCCTTCCTAAAGGACAAGTACAAGACCATCGCCGCGCTCAACGATGCGTGGGGCGGGAATTTCTGGGCCACCGCCTACGACGATTTCGATCAAGTGGTGCTACCCCTCGACTACGCCCCTGCCCCGGTCGGGCCGACCCATCTGGTCGACTATCACCGTTTCCTCGCCTTCGTCACGGCGCGGTTCCAGCACGATCAGGTGCTGATCCTGCGCGCCACCAATCCAGACTGGTTCGTCTTCCACAATCTGGGGCGGATCGACGACATCGACTTCCGCGGCGAGTTCTCGACCGATCTCGATTTTCTCGGCTTTGACATCTACCCGCATCTCCATGACGAGATGCAGCGGGTCGGCGGCGTCGGCGAGGGGCAGGCGCTGCAACTCGACATCTGCCGCGGCTTCACCGGCAACTTCATCGTGCCCGAGCAGCAATCGGGCTTCGGTGCGCAGCCGAACTTCTCAACGCTGACGCCCGAACCCGGCGAGATGCGCCGCATGGCCTATACGTCAGTGGCGCGCGGGGCCGATGGCGTGATGTTCTTCCGCTGGCGGCCGGCGCATTTCGGCGCCGAGATCTATTGGATGGGCATCATCGATCACGACGACATCCCGCGGCGGCGCTATGACGAGGCCAAGCAGTTTGCGGGTGAGGTCACGGCGCTCAAGGACAAGATCCTCGGCACGCATGTGCGCATGGATTTGGGTATCGCCGGATCAGATTTCGACAATCAGGAGATGCACCGCTCCTACCCCATCGGCCTGCCGAGCCCGCAGGACGATGCGACGCTGCTCCACCGCTATTGCTACCGCCACAACATCGCCTGCGGCTTCATCCATCCTGAGGATGACCTCAGCAAGCTCAAGGCGCTCTACGTGCCGCATTGGCTAAAATGGACCGATGCATGGACGGCGCGGATCGAGGCCTTCGCTAAGGCAGGTGGAACGGTAATCCTGGGTGGCCGCACCGGATCACGCGACGTTAACAACCACGTCATCCGCGACACCTCGCCGGGCAAGATGCTCTCGGCGCTGGCCGGGGTCACGGTCGAGGAGTTCGGTTTGCTGACGCCGATCGGCGGCGAGGGCCTATTCGAGCATGGCGGCCGCTTCGGCGCCACCACGGTGCGCAAGAAGCTGCCGGCGACGTCGGCGAGCCGCCAATACGAGCTCAAGATCGGTAATGCGCAGGTCACGGCGGCGCATCTTTATGAGCTGCTTAACGTCGTGCCCGGCACGGAGGTTATCGGCAGCTGGGCCAGCCGCTTCGCCGAGGGGCAAGCCGCGATGACTTCGCGCAAAGTCGGTAAGGGCAATGTGATCTACCTCGGCACGTACCTCAGCGATGCTCTGGTCGAGGTGCTGGCCGATCATGTGCTGGCGCCAGCCGGTATCGTGCCGCTCATCGCCGACATGCCGGCCGGCGTCGAAGCGACCATCCGCGAGAGCAAGGACCGCCGCCTGCTGTTCATCCTCAACACGCTGGGCGAGCCGGCAGACGTACCGAATATCCCAACGGGTACCGATCTGCTCGGCGACTCGCAGGTGAAGGCAGGCTGCATGAGGCTCCCCGCCTATGGCTGTAGCATCATCGAACTGGCTCAGTCTGCATCTGGCGACGTCTAGCATCGGACGGATCGGCGGTGCGAAGACTTCGTTGTCTGATACGAGGGGTTAGGTCGCAAAGCCGCCGTGGCGATCCGGTTCGAATTGCGCGTCTGTAGTTCGATTTCGATCAAGGCGTATCCTGGCAACCACATTGAAGTGGGGCAGCCTGACTGCAGAGGCAAGGGCTGACGGGGGAAACGTAAACTTTGCCAATTGGAGGATATCGGCATGTCTGACGTGACAATTCGTTCGCTGAACAAGACGTTTGGTGCGCTTGAGATTATCCCGGACCTCAACCTGAATGTGCCGCATGGTTCGTTCACGGTTCTCGTCGGGCCATCGGGATGCGGAAAATCGACCCTGCTGAGAATGATCGCCGGACTTGAGCAGCCGACACGTGGCTCCATCGCGATCGGCGGCACCGACGTGACGCATGAGCAACCGTCGAAGCGCGGGATTTCGATGGTGTTTCAGTCTTATGCACTCTTCCCGCATATGACGGTCGGCCAGAATATCGACTTCGGCATGCGGCTCGCAAAGGTGCCGAGGGAGGAGCGGGAAAAGAAAGTGGCCTATGCCGCTGGCGTATTGAAGCTCGAGAAGTTACTGGATCGCAAGCCCTCGGCATTGTCAGGCGGCCAGCGCCAGCGCGTTGCAATCGGCAGGTCGATCGTCCGCGATCCCAAGGTGTTTCTGTTCGACGAGCCTTTGTCGAATCTCGACGCGGCATTGCGCGGGCAAATGCGGGTCGAGCTGGCCGAACTTCATCAAAGACTGAAAGCGACAATGATCTATGTGACGCATGACCAGGTCGAGGCGATGACGCTTGCAGACCAGATCGTCGTCATGAATGCCGGCCGCATCGAACAGATTGGCGACCCTCTGACCCTCTATGAAAAGCCGGAAACCGAATTCGTCGCAACCTTCATTGGCTCGCCCAAAATGAACCTGATCAAGGGTGCCGCCGCGCAGGCGATGGGTGTGGAGATGGAGA